>JAUXIC010000067.1 GCA_030621215.1 Caldisericota bacterium | reverse complement strand
ATCTTTTACTTATGCCGTTAACTGCATCTTTTCTGATACGGTGAGCATAACCTTAGAGGTTTATAATTTATCGTTGCACGAGTGGACTGCCATAGGAGATAGAACATATAATGGAACAGGGAAGTGGCAATCGCTTACGTGGGAAGATGTGAAAATATGTTCTGGTAAGTGCGAAGGTACTTCAAGTTACAGGTTCAAGTACAATGGCTCTATATTGCTTACAGAATCAGGACCTACAATAGCTCCTACTACTCCACCGTCGCCAACCGTACAGATATTCAAGAATGCATCTGTGAAGCCCGCTTACGGGCACTATAATGATTCGTTCACATATAGCGTTTTCGCGCAGTTGAATCAGACGCGAAACATAACGCTTGAGGTATTTGATCTTTCGAGTTATGAGTGGAAGGAAGCAGGAGAGAATCAATCGTATACTGAGACAGGCAACTGGCAATTGCTTTCCTGGGCTAACGTAACAAATGTTTCGGCTGTTGACAGTGCGGGAGTAGCAAGTTATCGGTTCTTATTCTTTGACGCAGGCGAGAGGCGTGAATCTGTGGTCTTCTACGGTCCTGAATTGGGTTTGTATCCAACTCCGACTCCAACGGTAATTTATAGTGGCGGCGGGGGAGGCGGCGGCGGAATATCGTGGAGAAGACTTCTTGAAGATGAAAAGCTGCGGGAACTTGCGGATGAGTTAAAGCCGATTATCACACAATGGGAGGAGTTTAAAACGTCTCAACTTAATGACAGTACTAATGGCCCCCAAGAGTTCCTAGGTCCTGAGCTAAATTCAGCACCTGTTTTGAGTTATCCCATGGTTATTCCGAAAAAAGGGACGTATAGAGATTTATTTGTTTATAAAGTGAATGTTACGGACGATGATGGTGATGATGTGGTGGTAACTCTACATATTGTTAATTCAGAAGGAAATTGGACAAATGAAACGCATGTTATATCTGGTATAGAAGCGAAGAGGGGGAAAACTGAGAGATGGGTATATAATGAATTTACGAAAGAAGCATCAAGTAAAACGTTTAAATATTATTTTAAAGCAACTGATGGGATATCCCCTAATGTAACTACTAGTACACGCATAGGTCCTTACATTAATCTTGGTTTTATTGAGAAATTGAGTTTGTTGATAAAGTATCATTTCTACCTCTTTTTAGGTGTGTTAGGCACAATTATAGCAACGAGTGTGTTTTTACGATGGAGTTATAAGAAGTTTTTTAAAAGGGAGATAGAGGGTGAAAAAAATTGGTGAAATGGGTAAAATATCGTCTATCTGTTCAGGGATTAAGAAAATATTTTCTATTATTTCAGGTATCTGGAAGAGGAAAACAGACGCCGGTAACAGTGAGGACATAGAACAATTGTTTGATCGTGAAGAAAATACAGACGGAAAGAAGGAAATAGGGATTTCCAATAGTGAAGAGATTGAACAATTGTCTGAACGTGTAAAGGAATTAAAAGCACAGGCAGATGAACGTGAAAAGGAGATAAAAAAATGTGAAGCTGCTATTCTAAGATATGAAATAACAGAAGAGTTAAAGGAAGAGCATAGAACACAATTAACAGAGTTTAAAGGAAGTATAATGGATGAATTAAATGAGTTTAAAGGAAATATAATGGATGATTTGAAAAAGGAAAAAGAGAAAGGAATTGCTTTTAATTTTATTACTTCAGAGGGAGAATTAAGGAGGTTTGAAGACGTTGTAAAAACCGTAAAGTCAATTCCTGATGAAAAATTAAAAAGAATTGTGACAGTTTCAGATTTCACAAAACAAGCACCGGTGAAGGATATTGAAAAAATACTAACAAAAGAAGAAGCAAAGGAGAAATTAAGAGCAATTCAGGAATCAGTTGGTCTTACGGATGATGACATAATAAGATTGAAGCTAATTATGGGTTTATATAAGGAATTACCGAAGGGTGAAGTACCCGATATGGATGGGCACCAGCTATTGTTCGATATTTTAAAATATTTACATTATTGCGTGGAAAACTTCACCAATTTATTATATAACGACGGGGTTATGTTGTATAATAAACGAGATTTTAGGAGAGCATGTATGCGCTTCGATATCATCACAAAGGTTGCTCCAAATTGTAAGGAAGCGTGGCTTAATAAAGGGGCTGCATTAGGAAAATTAGGCTATATTGATAGAGAAATAGACAGCTATAAAAAGGCGAACAAAGATGGAAAATGTAAAAAAGCAGCGCATAATGAAAAAATCGCGAAAAGAATTAAAAGAATAAAGAACGCATTGAGATGGTTTGGAAGGATAAAGAACGTACGGAGATGAATTAAAAATGTGGTTATTAAAACGCCGTAATAAAAGAAAGGAAGAGCCAGAAGGAAAGCAGAAAAGCGAGGAAAAACAACTATTACCAGATTCTAAAAAAAAAATAGACTTATTAGATGAAGATCATCAAAGATTAAACATCCCAATAAATAATATGTTCGATTTAGTTTATTTGTATTTTCCCATCGAGGGTGAAAATTTAGAAGAAGAATTAAATAATGAAGGCCCGGTTCCAGAGAGTTTGAAGGAGATGTTAAAAAAAAAGGGAATTCCACTTCCTAATACGAGTACCATTAAAAAGGCCAATGGCAAATGGCAGATAGAAGAAAATGAAAGAATATCAATCGACAAAAAAAAAGGAGTCGTATACCTTTGCTATTCTACTTCGAAGGATATAGAAAAATTTTATAATAGTATTATACGAAAACTGAAGGATAGAATCGACAATATGAAGGAGTTGAATGGGCATGTAATTAAGCATTTCCTTTATATTTATGGAGTAAAATATCCTGATCATAAAATAACATTTGTAGGTTTCACAAATTCAGATAAATTCAAATTCTCTATAACACCAGTGCCACCTAAAAATTGGTTAGGCCTTATAGAACAAAGTGTAAGAGATGATAATGAAATAGGAATTAAAAAGATAGGTATAGATTTATGGAATGCCATGGAGGAAGATATAAAAACGAAGCTAAAAGAGTTACAAAACGGTGATGGGAATAATGTTTGGATTTTTTATGAGGGAGAAGATATTGAGTATCCCTGGGAATGGATATATTGGGGCTTTAGCGATGATGGATCTTATTGGGGGGATATCTTTCATATAGTTAGAATACCGGCAAAATCGGCAAAAGCTCCAAAATTTCAAGACAGAGATTTTAGAATCGAAAATGTTGCTATTTTGCGAGATAGGACTTGCAATATAACAAATGAAAGTAATTGCTTAACCTGCTTATCTGAGCAGGTAAGAGAAAAAAATTTAAATGACTGTGAAGATCTTTTCAACTTAAATGAAAACTTTGATTACATACATCTTAGGGCGGATAGGGGATCATTTAATCCTGGAGTGTATTCAGATGCAATTGATAAGGCAAAAAGGGAAAAAAACAATAATATACGACAAAGGGGGGATGAAGGGGCAGGTGATACAAATAAATCAAAAATCCTTTTTTTAAATATAAGTAAATCGAATATAAATAGCGGTGCAGCTTATTCTAAATCTATGTCTGATATTCTAGGGGAATTGCTAAATTTAATTCCAGTCGAGGCGTGGATTTATACCAATACAGATGTTCCCGATGAAGATGCACCGACTTTTCCACAATATTTTTATAATGTGTTTCCTGAAACGGAAAAAAATATGGTTAAAGCAGTAACAGAATCACGAAAAAGAATAAGAAATGAGATAAATGGGATCAAAAAATTTTATAGATTTGCATATATAGCATGCGGAAATCCCAGTATCAATGTTACCGATACAGCGAATTAAGTTTTATTGCTTAAGCGTATTCAATTAAGAAAAATAGCGTAGGTGTTCTATTTGCTTTTGGTCTTTCTATTCTGAATTTACTTCTATTTTTGAGACATCTCTTCATAACTTTTAATAAATTCTTTGAAATAGCAAAGATCTTGGCCATCTGAGTTGCTTTCGTGGTCTTGAATTTCCTCTTTGACGATTTTTTCGCTTGAAGTACTTAACACGTAAAGAAACGATGCTAATTGCCTTGTTTCCTCCTCAAGACCCCATTTTTTCACAGCAGTTCCAACTGCCAAAAGGGACGATGCTACTATTCTTATCGCATTATCAAATTTTTTTCCCACCGCAATTTTTCCAACAGCACTAAGAGAGTCTGCTATGTCCTTTATCGCACTTATAAGTTCGTTTTTCACAGCCGCTTTTCCAACTTCTCTAAGAGACGATGCTACTTGTTCTGAAAGACTTTTAAGTATTTCTACATCCGCAACTTCATTTGCTGCCTTGTCTTCAACATCCCTGAGATAGCACGCTGTTTGCGCTACTGCATCATTAAGTTTTTTTCCCGCAGCTGCGTTTCCAACAGCTTCAAGAGA
>JAUXIC010000077.1 GCA_030621215.1 Caldisericota bacterium | reverse complement strand
ATTACCATTGCATCAGGATTAGCAAAAGATGTGTTTTGGTATCGGTATCAACTGCCAGCGGATTTGGAAATCGGAGAATATAGGATTAGAATATATGCAATGGCACCTTCGTTTATGGAAAATAAATTTGGCAACTGGCTGTCATATAAAGAAGTGGTTGTTAATATAACGCATTAGGAGGAATTATGGAAGAAGAGGTTGAATTAAGAGATTATATTAATGTTTTGCTGAGATGGAAAAAACTTATTATTGGCATTACTATTCTTGCAATGCTTGCTGCAGGCGTTATGAGCTATTTTGTGATAAGCCCTGTGTATCAAGCATCCGGGGCTCTTCTTATTAATCCAAGAGAGGCTAAAGTGAATATTTCTACCCCTGAGCAGCTGCTAAATCCGTTGACATTTCTCCCGGAAATCTCGGTTGCAACGTACCAAGAGATTGTAAAGAGTAAAGACCTGGCAAAAGAAGTTTTAAACGAACTTAATTTGCCTGATATGAACGTTAACGATTTGAACAGAATGATTACCATTGAGAATCCCAATGGCACCACTATGATACGTGTTTTAGTAGATTCCAGTGATCCCATGCTTGCTACTGAAATTGTAAATGTTCTACTTGACAAAGCTGTTATTTATGTGGAAAAGCAAGAAAAGCAACAGATGAGTGAGAGCAGAAGTAGCTTGACTCAACAGTTTGAAGAGACAAAAGGCAAACTGGAAGAAGCCCAGAAAGCTCTTGCTGATTTTAATTCACAGGAGAATAATTTAACAAATCTTACACAAAAGAGAAGCTCTCATTTTTCTGCTCTAAACTCATACCGATCGCAACTTCTTTCTTTAGATGCTCAAATACGGCAATATGAAGATCAGTTGGGTAGTGTAGAAAGGCAATTGAAACAGATAGATAAGTATTTTGTAACGGAGAAATCAATTATGGATGATCCTTTACTTTCTCAATTAGCTCAGCAACTGGTGAACGAAAATATTGTGTACCTTTCTCAATTGAAAATGAGCTCGCAATCAATCAATCCTCTGTATGTAGAATTGCATTCGAAGGAAGCAAATTATACTATTACTCTTTCTGGTCTTAATGCAAAGAAGAAATCTTTGCAACAACTTGTAATAGAAGCAGAGAATGAAATACATGGGTTAGATCAAGAAATTAATGCAAAACAGTTGCAGCTTAACAAGCTTAATAGGGATTTGGATCTGGCTCAATCGGATTATAGTACGATAAAAACTAATTACCAGCAATCTCAAATGGCTGAAGAAAACATTCTTTCACCTGTAACAATTCTGGAAAACCCTGTTGTCCCCGATACGCCCATTAAACCAAAAAAACTCTTTAATGTTGCTGTGTCGGGCGTTGCTGCATTTTTCTTTGCTATTTTGCTTGCATTCTTTCTTGAATATTGGTACGGAACGAAAGAGGAAAAAGAAAAGAAAAAATCTGCTTAGGTCCTGATAGGAAACAAAAGCACTTTTTTGTCACCCTCGCTCTTTTCCTTGGCATGCATCACGCCAAGTCGTTGCGAAGGGTCTCTATTGATGGGGGGATAAACTGCGCTCCCTTAATACTTCTCCAGAAAAAAACAAAGAGACTAAAGGCGGGATTCTTCTGTCGCTATGCTCCCTCCAGAATGACAAAAAGAGTGCAACGACAGTACAAAGATGGGATTACCACAGGGCAAAAAAACTGCCCTTCGCAACGACAAAAAGGCTGTCGCTTCACAGCGTAATACATGCCAAGGAAAAGAGCGGAACGGTTCCCTCCAGAATGACAAGGACAAGACCAGAATGACAAGGACCAAGCCCGGAATGACGAAGAAAAGACAAAGAGGCAAAGAGGGATTGCCGCGTGTGTCGAAAGACACGACACTCTCGCAAAGACGAGGGAAAAAGAGCAATGACTGCAAAAAAGTATCGCTTGGTGCCTGGCACAAAGTGATACTTTATTTTTGAAATGGATTAAAAATTAATTTATTTCGTTCAGTCTAACTTATTTTGAATTTTTGCTGCTCTTATTGTATTTTTTAAGAGCATAAGGGTTGTGAGTGCTCCGATATTGCCAGGAACAGGCGTAATTCTGCCTACAATGTCTTGTACTCTATCAAAATCTACATCTCCTACAATTTTCCCGTCTATTTTATTGATTCCCGCATCAATTACGATTGCTCCTTCTTTTATGTAATTTTCATTTATCATTTTTGGCTTTCCGATAGACGCAACGAGAATATCGGCAGTTTTCGCAATTTCTGTAAGGTTCTTAGTGTATGAATGGCATATTGTAACTGTGGCGTTTTCTTTTAAGAGAAGTAGCGCAACGGGCTTTCCTACGACAATACTTCTCCCTATTATTACTGCGTTTTTTCCTGCTATTGAATGAACAGAATTTTTAATTGTTTCTATGATACTTTGCGCGGTAGCAGGCACAAAGGCGGGGTTTCCTGCCAGGAGCTTTCCTAAATTAATCGGGTGGAATCCGTCTATATCTTTATCGGGGTCAATTGTTTCTAAAACTATTTTTTGTCTCATACTCTGCGGCAAGGGGAGCTCTACCAATATGCCGTTAATTTCCTTTCTTTCATTAATTTTTTGAATAATGGATATAAGCTCTTTTTCGGAAATTAATTCCTCGAGCTTATACTGTTCTACGTATATTCCAAAGCTATCAGCTTTGCTCGTTATGCTTCTCGAATAGGCAATACTTGCCTTGTTCTCTCCCACTCTTACAATGGAGAGCGATGGCACAATTCCTGTTTTTTTCAGCATTGCTACATTTACAGTAATTTCATTTTCTACTTTTGCTATAAGGTCTTTCCCGTCAATTATTTTACTAATGCCGCACCTCCTATGAATGTATTTATTATATAATTTTTTTAAAAAAATGCTATAATAACTCAAATGGAAAAAATTGGTGAGATTATATCTGTAGAATCTTCATTTATTGTTGCCGAAGGCAGCGCAAGTATGCTGCCGCCCCTTGGAAGCCTAATAAAGACAAGCGACAGCTTTAGTTATTATTTTTTGGTAGTCAGTCTTTTTACAGGAAGCAGAACACCAGGCAGGATTCCAATTGCTTACGGCAAGCAGATCGATGTGCTCAAAAAAGAGCAGCCGCAGATTTTCGAGCTGATGAAGTGGGGATTCCGTGCTGTGCCTGTCGGGAAAAAAGGAGAAACGGGACAGCTTTTATTGCCCGAGCATCTTCCTGAAATTCATTCCCTGCTTTACCTGGTTGGTAACGAGGAGATGAAAGAAATTTTTGGCAACAGCTCTTTTATCGAAACTCTTTTTTGTATTGATAGTGATAAAGTTCCTGAGCGGGACGAGGCAATTATGCGCCTTGTTAAGAATTATATTGGCTTTCTTAAAAGCGACGAGCGCTCTAACGCCTTGCTTGATATAGCAGGCA
>JAUXIC010000018.1 GCA_030621215.1 Caldisericota bacterium | reverse complement strand
CTAAATATCTCTTTCCATTGATTTTTTTAGCATTCTCTCTATAATTTTACCTGAGAAGTAAAGTATTAACCTGTACAATAATTAAAAAATGGAGGTAATATATGACTAATGTTTCTATTGCTATAGCACTGCTTGCCGGGATTTTATCTTTTGTTTCACCATGCGTCCTGCCGCTTATCCCTGCATATATTTCTTATATATCAGGAGTATCACTCAAGGAAATGCAAGATGGCACTGCGTCAACAAAAAGAATTACACTTAGCGCAATTCTATTTGTTTTAGGTTTTTCGACAGTTTTCATTGCACTTGGCGCATCTGCCACTACTCTTGGTAAACTGTTAGCAACAAATATGAGGACATTTCGCATTATTGCAGGTAGTATTATCATCTTATTCGGTTTGCACATCATTGGCATTATCAAGTTAAAATTCTTAAATTACGAGAAAAAAATACAAATAAACAGTAAAAAAACTTCCCTCATAGGAGCATATTTAATGGGATTTGCCTTTGCATTTGGCTGGACGCCATGCGTTGGGCCTATCCTGGGGGCAATACTCGCAGAAACAAGCACATACGCCACCATGAGCAAAGGAATTATCCTCCTTTCGTTTTATTCGCTGGGACTGGGCATTCCATTTATTCTCACAGCAATCGCCATCAATAAATTCTTCTTCTTATTTAAAAAAATCAGGAAATATTTTCATACCATTGAGATTATATCCGGCCTGTTTCTCATTGCCCTTGGTCTCTTGCTTATTTTTAGAAATAGCATACACTTTTAACGTATGAGCAAACTAAGACAAGCCCGAATAGAATCGGCGATAAAAAGAGAAGTTTCAAAATATTTACTTGAATTGGATGACTTAAGATTGAGAGGCATTACTATCACATATGTTGATCTCTCTAATGACTTTCATTATGCAAAAATTTATTTCACTGCAATCAACAAAGAAAATAAAAACCAGGAAATTTTAGATGCTCTCTCGCATGCCGCAAAAAGAATACAAAAAGATATAGCTCACAGACTAAAATCTATGAGACACGTTCCGCTTATTTCGTTCCATTTTGACCTCTCGATACAAAAAGGGAATAAGGTAATCGATATACTCAACAAGGTTAAAAAGGAACTGCAAAACAAGGAAGAATAGAGTAATGAAAAATCATCAACTAATTGAAATCAGCAATGTGCTAAAAAAATACAGCAGTTTTGCAATATTCAGTCATGCAAATGCTGATGGTGATGCATTCGGCTCTCTGCTCGGTCTCGGCATGTCTTTAAAACTCCTTGGCAAAAAAGTTTCTTATTTTATACCTGACCCGGTACCCAAGGGATTCGCGTTCCTTAAAGACTACGATTTAATCAATACAGTTCACCTAAATCATAACGATGTCGGCATATTATTAGACGCATCGGACATAGGAAGAATAGACCAGCTCGGCACGCATTTTAAATCTTTTGAAGTGACAATAAACATTGATCACCATGAAACAAATGATTATTTTGCAACCTATAATTATATAGACAGGCACGCTCCATCTACTACGTGCATTATACTAAAACTCATAGAGACTGCTCAACTTCCAATGGATCGGGATATAAGCAATGCCCTTTATATAGGCCTCCTCACCGATACAGGCTCGTTTCACTACGCGAATACAACAAGAGACGCTTTTTTAACGGCCACAAAACTCGTTAAATATGGCGCAGACCCCGCAGCTATAGCAAAAAAAATCTTTGAAGAGGAAACATTAGCGCATCTTAAGCTCATCGGCATCGCGCTAGGACGGATAAGCTTGAGAAATACAATAGTTTTTTCATATATCACTTATTCTGATATGAAATCGCTAAACGCTTCAGAGGAGGATGCAGAAGGCATTATAAACCAGATTAGAAAATATAAAGATGCGGATGTCGCTATTCTTTTTAAAGAAGTCGACAATGAAGTAATAAGAGTGAGCTTGAGAAGTAAAAACAAAAACATCAATGTACAAGATATTGCAGTTTTGTTTAATGGAGGCGGGCATGCAGCAGCATCAGGCTGCACAATACGCGGGAATTTGTACAAAGCAATGGAGCAATTGCTCTCAACAGCAGAAATTATGATAAAAGATGTTGATAAAAACAAATAATATCCCAACGCTTTCTGCAAATAAAATCAAATTTATTGGATTTTCCTAAAAAAGACAGAAAAGAACCAGATTATATTGATCGCCTTCAGTTGGAATTGGGCAAATAAAAAAATAAACCGGGAGGAGAAAAAATGGAGAAAAATAAAATATTCGGCATTATCGTTTTTATACTAATAATTTTTGTAGTATTATTTTCAATATTTAAAAACAATGCCCTTACTCCTTCAATCTTACATAATCCTGTGCGAACAGGCGACAATATCTCGCTCATTAAAATTGAAGGAACAATAGGAACAAGCACCCTCGGCGGACAAGGGGTATCGCCGGATACCATAAAAGAGTTACTTAATGAGGCAAAATCAGACGCATCTAGGGCATTAATCATCCAAATAGATAGCCCCGGGGGTGCAGTGGAACCAACACAAGAAATCTACAATAATATACAGCAGTTCAAAAAAGAAACAGGAAAGAAAGTATATATATCGATGAGAAGTGAAGCAGCATCGGGTGGGTATTACATCGCATGCGCCGGAGATAAAATCGTTGCTATGCCAACAACTTTAACAGGAAGCATTGGTGTAATTATGAGACTTATAAACTATCAAGGATTACTTGAAAAAATTGGATTAAAAGAAACTGTAATAAAAAGTGGCACATATAAAGATATAGGTTCGCCTACAAGAGATATTACAGAAAAAGAACAAAAAATGCTACAAGAAATTATTGATGAAACATACACCCAATTCTTTGATACGGTTTCCAAAGCAAGAAATATTCCTTTGGACGATCTTAAAAATATAGCCCAGGGACAAATATACACCGGGATACAGGCCAAAAAGTTGGGTCTTGTAGATGATCTTGGAGATTTACAGGATACAATTGAAATCGTTAAAAAAGATTTAAATATTCAGGGAACGCCAATCATTATTACTCATGAAAAAAAACAAAGTATCTTATCCTTATTAAATTTTAAAAGCAATATTCCCGAACTTAATTTACTTAATAATCTTAAGCCTGTAAAACTCGAATACATCATGATTCCATAGGAGGGACATAAATGAATATAATGTTTGAATTAATCTGGTTAACAATAACACATCCAAAAGAAGCATTTAAACGCATAAGAGAAAAAAAACCATTATATGCCGCATTAATATTTCTCCTTATCTACGGCATAGTCTCAATAGTTGCTGGCTACATTGCAGGCAAAAGTAATCTTAATCTGCTTCCACAAATACCTGACAGTGAAATAGCTCCATTCCTCGGAGAATTTTCAAAGAACTTAAACAACCTTATTAGTGGATACTTTTCCTCCATGTTCTTTTTTGTTTTCGGGCTCATTACCCCGTACTTAACCACTTTTATTTCAACCGCAATTTACGATTTGATTGCTAAGTTCTTTGTAAAAAAGGAAGCTGGCATTGCGTTGTTTATTTCATGGAGCTTTGCTGCCATACCAATGCTTGTATACAAAGTGCTTAACCTTACAATTCTTGCTATCTTTAGTTACAGTTTGCCTGTGTACATTGGGCTAATTTTTATTATATGGAGTATATATATGTATATCACAGCAATTAAAGAAACATATGAAATAAACACAGGAGTATCTATTGGTATCTACTTCACCCCGATTATAGTAATTTTTGTGCTGCTTATACTTTACATGGCTCTACTGTTTCCTTTAATTGGCAACTTGCTGTCATTAACACCGGGAATTATCTGATTTTGAAAAAATTCTTAAAGGATCTAAACAGCAAACAAAGAGAAGCTGTTCTCTTCAACGACAGCTCGTTGCTTATATTTGCGGGAGCAGGTTCAGGAAAAACCAAAGTAATCACCTACAAAATAGCATACCTCATAGAATCCCTTTTGATTCCTTCATCACACATTCTTGCAGTAACTTTCACAAACAAGGCAGCAAATGAAATGAAAGAAAGAGTGGAGAATCTCATAGGAGAACACATCAAAGGTCTCTGGATAGGCACATTTCACTCTATGTGCGCAAGAATATTGCGAAAAGAGATTCATCTTCTTGGATATGATAAGAATTTCACGATCCTTGACCAGGATGATTCTACCCGCGTAATAAAAAAAGCAATGCAGCAATTAGATATAAGCACAGAATACTTTAAAGCTAAAAAAATAGGCCAGTATATTTCAACTGCAAAAAGAAGACTTATGAACAGTAACGAGTTTAAAGAAAATGCAAAAGAATACATAGAAAAAATAGTTTCATCAATTTATAAAGAATACGAAAAAATTCTCAAAGAAAGCAATGCCTTAGACTTTGACGACCTTATTATGCTCACGGTGAAACTGCTTAAAAATCATGAAGATGTTGCATATTATTATAAAGACAAATTTAAATACATTCTCGTCGATGAATATCAGGACATAAACAGATCGCAATACGAACTATTAAAAATTCTTGCAGAAAAACATAAAAAAATTATAGTAGTAGGAGATGATGACCAGAGTATCTATTCATTCAGGGGTGCAAACGCTGAATTTATATTATCATTTCAGGCAAATTTTCCTAGTGTAAAAACGATAAAGTTAGAACGAAATTATCGCTCACCGCAAGAGATATTAAATGTTGCAAACGAACTTATCGTGCATAACAGGAAAAGAAGCGAAAAAAAGCTTTACACCAAAAAAAAGGTGTCAGATGCAGTAAGTTTTTATGAAGCGGCAAACGGAACAGATGAAGCAAGATTTGTCATTAAAAAAATTAAAGACCTCCACAGGGATGAAGGAAAACAATTTAGCGACTTTGCAATACTATACCGGATGAATTCCCAATCAAGACTATTCGAAGAGCGCCTTCTGGAAGAAGGCATTCCGTATCAGATTATTGGCGGTGTAAGGTTTTATGGAAGAGAAGAAATAAAAGATATCATTGCATATCTCGCTGTTTTAAACAATCCGTATGACGATATAAGTCTCCGCAGAATAATCAATGTACCTCACAGAAAAATTGGTGAAGCCACAATGAATAAAATAGAAGAGACCAGAAATAAGCAGGGTAGCACACTCTACAAGGCCGTACATCACATAATAGAAAATGAGGAACTGTCTCCCACAACAAAGAAGCTCAGAGAATTCTATCAACTGATGGAAGATTTAAAAGAAGATAGCAATAAGCTATCGCTAAAGCATCTCGTAGAAGAAATTCTATCAAGGACAGGCTACGTTCCATATTTACTAAAAAAGGGGGTAGAAGGAGAAAATAAAATAGAAAACGTAAAGGAGTTTATCACCGTAATAAAAGAATTCTCAGAAATTTCAGAAGATGATTCCCTTTCAGCCTTTTTAACCCATCTTTCACTCATCACAGATATCGATAATGCGCAAGGCGATAATCGTGTGATGCTCATGACCTTGCATAGCGCAAAAGGCCTTGAATTTCCCGTAGTATTTTTGGCAGGAATGGAAGAGGGATACTTGCCGCACTACCGATCAATGGAATTCGAACATACACTAGAAGAAGAACGAAGACTGTGCTATGTAGGAATAACAAGAGCCCAGGAAAAATTGTACTTGACATACGCATACAGGAGAAATAAGTATGGAGCACAATCTCCGGTGGCACCGTCACGCTTTCTTTCAGAGATATCAAAAGAAACAGTCTCAGAAGCAAAAGAAGAACATAAAGAGACAAAACTTACCGAAGGCGAAAAAGTGCTACACAGAATCTGGGGAGTTGGAAAAGTTCTTGAAGTACATCTTGATAACCCTGAGATACCTTATGCAGTAATTGATTTTATAAAAATAGGTAAAAAGAAATTGGATTTAAGATATGCACCATTAGAAAGGCTTACAAAATGAAAAAGATAAATTATTGTTTTGTGTGCAGCAAAAACAACCCAAAAGGCTTGCAGATTACATTTGAGAGAATTGAAAATATGACTATCGCAAAATTTACAGTAGAAAAGGAATATGAAGGATATCCTGGCATCGTCCATGGCGGTATTCTTGCTGCTGTTCTGGATGATGCAATGGGCAATATAAAGTATCTTAAAGGATATGTGGCATATACTGTAGAAATGAGCATAAGATATATAAATCCCTCATTCATAGGAGAAGAACTGGAAGTAAGAGGATGGCTCGAAAGCGCCCAGCACAAAATCGTCAAAGCGACTGGAGATATCAGAGATAAAAAAGGTACAGTAAAAGTGCGGGCAAGAGCTAAATACTATATTGCTGGAAAAATTGATGAAATTGAATAGTAGTAATTGAGTTTTGAATCCGATACTTCTTATTGTATAATAGAAAAATAAGGAGGGAGAAAAATGAAAGATTTAAACAAAAAAATTAATGAAATGGAAAATCAGTACCAAAAGATTATCGGGAAAATCCCAGGATTTGCAGGTTATTTTGCCCGGGAAAAGAGAAGAACTGCCGATAAATTGCTGCGTCAATATCTTGCAGACAGGCTAAGAAAAACAAAAGATGAATTACTATCCAAAGGGAATACGTTACTTAAGAAAAAAGAATTTGATACACTGGAAGAACTAAATGAACTGATTAAAAATTTCCAATTCGTTGTCGATAAGATAGAATATGCGCCGCAGGGGTACTCAGGATTTTTTGGACCCATAAAAGTTGATACAGAAATACTTGATAGCCTTCATACAGTTGATGCTTCACTCTTATCTCTTATAGAGAAATCAGAAAAAATTGTAGCAGACGAAACAAAAACAGTAAAAGAAACCATAAGCAGTATTAAAAGCAGCCTTAAGGATTTCAAAACCGTCCTAAACGAAAGACTCGAAATCCTTTCAGGCATAAAATAAGGAGGTAGATAATGTTTTTAGAAATCATTCAATGGTTTAACGAAACCGGCACAGAAATCATACACAGAATCCCGGAACAGGGATCTGCCGATATAAAAATGGGTGCACAACTTATCGTAAGAGAAACAGAAAGTGCAATCTTTTTCAGAGATGGAAAAGCAATGGATGTTTTCGAACCAGGAAGGCATATACTCTCCACGCAAAACCTGCCCATCCTTACAAGACTTCTTTCGCTGCCATACGGCTTTAAAAGCCCATTTCAATCTGAAGTTATCTTTGTTGATAGAAAAGTATTTCCAAACCTAAAATGGGGAACAAGTCAGCCAATTCTTTTTAGAGATAAAGAGCTCGAAGTAGTAAGGCTCCGCGCATTTGGAATTTTCAGTGCAAGAATTGTTGACCCTTATCTATTTGCGAATACAATTGTCGGAACACAAAACATATACACAACCGGGCAACTCCAGGAATTCTACAGATCTATCATTCTCTCACGGTTTACAGATACATTAGGTGAATCTCTCAGTTCTATCTTTGACCTGCCACGGTTATATGATGAACTGAGCGGGGCTGCAAAATCACGCATCGCAACTGATTTTAATAAGTATGGAATAGAACTTGTCGATTTTTACGTTTCATCCGTTACGGTTCCTGAAGAAGTCCAGAAAGTTATTGATGAAAAGACCGGAATGAATGCAATTGGAAATATGAACCAGTATTTGCAGTTTAAAGCAGCTAAAGCAATAGAGGAAGCAGCAAAAAATCCTACTCCAGGCGGCACAGCTGCAGCTGGAGCCGGACTTGGCATGGGAATGGGAATGGGAATGATCATTCCCGGAATGATGCAGCAGGCAATGAGTGCCGAAAAAGGGAAAGAGCAGCTCATGATTAAATGCCCCAACTGCAATGCCATCATTCCGGCAGATTCAAAATTCTGTTCCAAATGTGGACACAAATTTGTTGCAGATACACCTAAAATGATTGAATGCTCCAACTGCCATAAACAAATTCCTGCCAACTCACTATTCTGCTCTTACTGCGGACACGAAATTGCAAAAGGGGAAGAGAAAAAAGAATAAATGTTTCTCTGGATTGTTATTGCCGTATGGTTTATCTGCGGCGTTATAAGTAATATAATTGCAAAAGAAGAAAACCTTTCTTCAGGCTATCGTTTCCTGCTTTTTTTAGAAGGTTTTATTGGGTTGCTCTTTTTGCTTATTTTTAAGGACAAGAAAAATGAAAAAAATTAAAAAATATATTATTATTTTAACCTTTGCTTTACTTATAATCTCGTTTCTTATGCCTATGGAAAATGCTTTAGCATCTTACCACTACAAAGAGTGGAACGATGAAATAACCCTCAACGAAGATGGCACAATAAATGTTACAGAAAATCTGTCAATATATTTTGGTTCTCACGATGGCGGAGAAGCTTACCACTGGTTTCAAAGATGGATTGATCTTAATCAGATTCAAAATATTACAGAGGTTGAAGTCTTTGAGAACATTAACGGAACACTTACCTCTTATGAAAGGAGCAGCAGCGGAGCACCAGAGACATTCAGCGTAAGCACAGAAAATAACAGCTTCTATATAAAATTAAACTACGAGGCAAAAAATATAGTAAAACACTTTGTGCTAAAATACAAAATATTAGGGGCTACCACATTAGGCACTGTCAAATTTTATGAAGATGATGTATCGTTCAACTACATCGCAATACCCTCAAAAAATGAAGTATCAATTGACAAATCAGTTGTTACAGTTTATATTCCTGAAGGAGCACAAAAAGAAGAAATAAAAGCCTGGGGGGCGGGGCTCCCGATAGGCAGTGGAAACGTAACAATAGCAAGCGGAAATAAAATTATACTGACAGGTTCAGAGCTTGCGCCGGGAGAATTTATAGAGTTCTATATCGCATTTCCAAGAGGCCTGGTGGAAAAACCCCCAGGAATTACTATCTACCCGGGAAGTGCGAAAGATAAAGCACAACAGCAGGCAGAAGCTGCAGCGAGAGAAGCAAAAATAGCAGGTTTAAAAACTTTACTCGGTTTTTTATTTTTTATCATCATTGTAGTATGGATATTCCTCACCTGGTACAAAAAAGGAAAAGATATCATTTTACCCAAATACGCGGAATACATAAAGGATCCGCCATCAGATCTTCCACCTGCTGTTGCAGGCGCATTACTAAAACAAGGAGCAACACTAAAAGAAATCATTGCAACTATATTAGACCTTGCAGACAGGGAGTACATAAAAATTGAAGAAGTAAATAAGGTTTTTAGTAAAAACGATTATATCTACAGGCGTACAGATAAAGATGCTTCCACTCTTAATACCTACGAACAAACATTGATAAGATATATCTTTGGAGTGTCAAACTCCATCCACTTATCTGAGCTGAAATATGAATTTTCGAAATATCTCCCCAAAATATACAGCAAAATCAACCAGGAACTTGTGTCAAATGAATTTTTTGAAGGCGGTAGCCCTGCAAAAGTAAAAGGAAAATACATTGGAATAGCCATATTTATGATAATACTTGGAATAATCTTTCTCTCGGGGATCGGGGTTTCTCTCGGCGTAAGATTCCTTGCATGGCCCCTCATTCCCGGGGGTATTATTGTGCTACTCTTCGCGCCTGCCATGCCAAGAAAATCAATGAAAGGCGCACAAGAACGGATGAAATGGCTTGCCTTCAAAAAATATCTTGAGGGCCTTGTTAAGTATAAAAAAGCAGAAGAAGCGCAAAACCTTTTTTCGAAATACCTTCCATTTGCGATTGTATTTGGAATAGACAAACACTGGATAAAAGAATTTTCAAGAACAAATACGCCTGCACCAGTCTGGTATATTCCCTATTACAGAAGCGGATATGGTTATTCAAATACAGGAGGACTCTCTTCTGCAAAGGGATTTGGCGGCACAAGTAATAATATTGCAAATAGCATGAAAGGGTTTTCCCTTGATTCAATATCGCATGGTCTTAATTCATTGTTAAATAGTTCTGCGACAGTATTTACCTCCACAAAATCTTCTTCCGGAGGTGGTGGTGGATTCTCCGGAGGTGGCGGTTTTGGCGGCGGTGGAGGAGGCGGTTCCTCAGCAGGATAAGGAGCACATATGAACAAAAAAAAGAAAAAATCTATCATTCGAACTACGTTCAAAATCATTCTTTTACTTATTGTAGCGATAACGCTTGCCGTAGGCATTTTTGCTGTTACCTACATAAACAGGTGCGCAAAAGACCTGCCCAACATATCAAGATTATCATACAACCCAGAGCAATCATCTCAAATTTTTGACTACGAAGGCAACCTTATAACAAATGTTTATGCTTTTGAAAACAGGGTCTATGCCTCACTGGACAAAATTTCTGATATCGCAAAAAAGGCTGTCATCGCTGAAGAAGACGAAAGATTCTATCAGCACGGTGCGTTAGACTACAAAGGCATCGCAAGGGCATTCTATACAAACTTAAAATACAAAAGGATAGTCGAAGGCGGAAGCACGATCACCCAGCAGCTTGCAAGAAGCTTGTTTCTCACAATGGAGCAAACATTGGAAAGAAAGATTAAAGAAGCCCTGCTCGCAATTGAGCTTGAAAAGAAATTCACAAAGGACCAAATCCTGGAAATGTACCTAAATGAAGTGTATTTCGGTGCAGGAGCAAATGGAATTGAATCAGCAGCTGAAACATACTTTGGCAAACATGCAATCGAATTAAACCTGGCTGAATCCGCAATGGTTGCAGGAGTGCTAAAATCACCCTCTCAAAGTAACCCATTTGTTAATATGGAAGCAGCGAAAGAGGCACAAAAGATTGTACTTCAAAAAATGTTAAAAAATGGCTATATCACAGAAGAAGAAATGAAAGAAGCAGAAGAACTTGAATTGCATTTTGTTGAAGAAAAAAGAGTAAACGATAATATGGGGTATGTTATTGATTATGTAAAAGAAGAAGTAGCAAAGAAATTTGGAGAAACAATGCTCTACTCAGGTGGATTAAAAATATATACTACAATTCGCCCGGAATTACAGCTTGCCGGAAGCGAAGCAATTAATAAAGTTCTTACAAAAGCAGAAGATGATGGCATTTTTCCAAAAGACAAAAGAAATTCAAAAGATGCTATTCAACCACAAGCTGCTCTTACCGCTTTAGACACAAAAACCGGAGCAATATTCGCAATGGTTGGAGGAAGAAACTATGATAATACTAAGTTTAACAGGACGATTGCATTAAAACAACCAGGTTCATCATTCAAAATTTTTGACTACACTGCCGCAATTTCGTGCGGATCCGTCACCCCTTCCTCGATAGTCCTTTCAGCCCCGTACAAAGTAGACGATTGGGAACCACACGAATGGATAGGAGAAGATAAATATTTCGGCGATATGACTGTAAATCAGGCATTGGCAAAATCGTCAAACATATGTGCAACAAAAATATCTTTAAGAGTCGGGCTGGACAGAGTGCTGTACTTTGCCCGAAAATATGGAATTACCACTCCATTAAAACCATACCCATCCGCTGCAATTGGAAGCTTCGAAATAAAACAGCTGGAAATGGCTGCCGCCTATGCAGCTCTTGGTGATTCCGGCATTTATCACGCTCCTTACATTATCGAAAAAATTATTTCTCCCAGTGGTCAAATATTGTACGAACATAAAGATACATCGTATAGAGCGGTATCTCAAGAAACAGCATATCTTATGAATAAAACCTTTAGCTACGCAATGTCTGCAATGGTTAATGCAAAGATAAAGAGACTGCCATCGGCAGCAAAAACAGGAAGTACTGATGACTGGACCGATGCATGGTTTGACGGATACACGCCTAATATTTCAGTTAGTGTAGTAGTCGGCCCGGACTCTCAGGAAATAACCTTTCCCAACGTACTTAATTCAGGATCACGATTCCCAGCAATGATATGGCGCGAATTTATGTTAACAGCAATGAATGAATTTCCAAAAGATGATTTTCCAAAACCTGATTCAGGGCTTACCACAAGGCTAGTCTACAAAGATACAGGATACACCGCAAATTTGGATACTGCAGACAAAGACACATTATATTACAGCTTTTTAGAAAATGTAGTTCCCCCGCAAGATATTCGCGCCAAGGGTTTCGTCACGGTATTTGTATGTAAAGATTCAGGATTGCTGGCACCTCCGAACTGCCCGGAAGAATTAATGGAACAACGCACGTATATAAAGGGTATGGAGCCAACAGAAATGGATCCGAGAAAGTTTGAAGAAACTGAACTACCTGAATGGCAAAATCTCCAATTTGATTTTACAACAGACAAAGATGTATACGAAATAGGCGATTATATAGAAATGAAAGCCACCGTCAGCAATATAGAAGATCTTACAGACCTAAAGGTAACATTCTTCATGTATGGTTTCCCGCTTGCCACTCTTAACCCGCCGGCAGAAGGAAATAACTACACATTCAGGCTTATCGCAAACATTGAAGGAAAAGCCACGATACGCGCAGTGCTGAAAGATAAAGAAGGAACTACTATTGCATCGGAAGAAAAAGATATTATCATAGAAAAGAAAAAACCCTGATGAGAGGTGATATATGTTAGACCCGGATGTTATAAGGATAAAAACAGATTTTGTTAAAGAAAGCATTGCAAAAAAGGGAGCAGATGCATCCATTGTAGACGCGTTTCTCAAAGTGGATAATAAAAGGAAAGAGTTAATAAAAAAAGTTGATGCGCTAAGACATGACAGAAAAATACTCTCAGAAGAAATAAGAAAAAAGATTGCAATAAAAGAAAGCGCAGAAAAAATTAAAGAGAAAGTAAGAGAAATAGGAAACGATATTAAAGAAAAAGACAAAGTTCTTAACGACTTAAACAAACAGTTTACAGACCTGTCACTGCGTATCCCTAATATTCTCCACCACTCTGTCCCTTATGGAAAAGATGAAACAGACAATATAGTAATTAAAAGCTGGGGAGAAATAAGAAATTTTGACTTTCAGCCAAAACCGCACTGGGAAACTGCTGAAAATTTGGGTATCATCGATTTTCAAAGGGGAGTAAAAATTTCAGGCACAAGATTTTACGCACTAAAAGGGATGGGAGCAAAGCTCGAAAGAGCTCTCATTTCCTGGATGATTGACCTGCATGTTGAAAAACATGGATACAAAGAGATCTTTCCGCCATTTCTTGTAAGCCGTACCTCAATGACGGGGACAGGGCAGTTACCCAAGTTCGAAGATGATCTGTACCATTGTGAAAAAGACGATTTATTCCTTAATCCTACAGCAGAAGTCCCCCTTACAAACCTTCACAGAGATGAAATACTGAACGAAGAAGATCTCCCCATTAAATACGTAGCATATGCAGCATCATTCAGAAGAGAAGCAGGTGCCGCCGGCAAAGATACAAGAGGCATCATAAGAGTACATCAATTTAATAAAGTGGAAATGGTTATGTTTGTCAAACCAGAAGAATCTTACAGCTACCTTGAAGAGCTCATTAATCATGCGGAAGACGTTTTAAGACTTTTAAATATACCCCATCAACTAAAGAAAATGTGCACCGGAGACGTTGGATTTGCAGCAGCAATAAAATTTGACCCCGAAGCTTACTTCCCCTCGCAAGACAAATATGTAGAAATCTCTTCCTGCAGTAACTTTGAAAGTTTTCAGGCAAGACGGGCAAATATTCGCTTTCGTACAAAGAACGGCAAGATAGAATATGTACATACTTTAAACGGCTCAGGACTTGCCGTCAGCAGAACAATGGCAGCCATTTTAGAAAACTACCAGCAAAAAGACGGCACCGTACTTATACCAAAAGTATTGCAAAAATACACAGGAACTGATAGAATAACCCCAGAAATTTAATCTAAAAATGGAGGGGTGGCCGAGCGGTTGATGGTACCGCACTTGAAATGCGGCAAGTGATGAGCTTCGGAGGTTCGAATCCTCTCCCCTCCGCCATATCTGATATATTTTTAATCTTTTTATCCATAACATATTTCAAATAGATAATCCAGAGGTAGACAAGCAGAACCATCTCTTTCTATATAATCAAAAATAGCATATAATAGAAATTGAAATGAAAAACTTTAAATCGATTGAAAAAGAAATAGTTCAGCAAATTATTGATTTTATTGCTCAATACACTGGCAAGTTTGAAAAAAAAGGCGCAGTAATTGGAATAAGCGGAGGCATTGACAGTGCAGTTACTGCAGCAGTTGCAAAAGAAGCAATCGGAAAAGATAAACTCACTCTTGTGCACATATCTGAAAGAGATACACTTAAAGAAGGTACAATCAGTGCACAAATCATTGCTGATTTTATAGGCGTACCACTTAAAAAAAAGAATATTACCATTCCATTAATTGGTTTAGGCATTTATTCCTTTGAATCTATTTGGGGATTTTTTGCTCCTGCAAATATAAAAGTAAATTATGCTAAAAAACGTTTTAATAGAACTAACAAAGATAAACAAGCATATCTTAACCACATTTCAGGAAAGGGTAACGAGCAATACAGAAAAGATATTGCATATTATGAGGCAAAAGCCCGTCTCATAACTGTCGTCTTGTATATGTATGCTAATTTAGAAAATAAAATAGTAATAGACACAAGCAATAAAACAGAATTAAGTATTGGCCATTACGTAAGATTTGGAGAAACTGGAGATATAATGCCTCTTGGAGATCTGTATAAAACCGAAGTTATAGAATTAGCAAAATATATGGGTGTACCGGAGCAAATTTTAAACAAACCACCATCTCCAGATATTATACCAGGTATTACAGATGAATTAGCAATAGGTTTACCTTATGAAAAAATCGATCAAATTCTTTTGCATCTTGAAAATAAATTGCCCGAAAAAGAAATAGCGAAAGAACTCAAAATTGACAAGAGCGAGGTACAATACATCAAAAAGCTATGTGAAACTGCAAGATTGTATGCAGATATTCCTATAAAATTAAAACTAAAACATGGAAACCCAATTTAAGCTCGTTTCAGATTTTCAACCCACAGGTGATCAGCCGGGAGCTATTGAAAAATTTGTCGAGGGGATAGAAAAAAACTACAAGTTCCAGACACTGCTGGGTGTCACGGGCTCAGGCAAAACATTCACAATGGCAAACGTAATCGAAAGAATACAAAAACCCACACTGGTCCTGTCTCACAATAAAACGCTGGCAGCGCAATTATACGCAGAGTTTAAGCGATTCTTCCCTGAAAATGCAGTACACTATTTTGTGAGCTACTACGATTTTTATCGGCCCGAAGCATACATACCGCAATTCGACTTACATATCGATAAAACGGCAGATATAAATGAAGATATAGCAAGGCTGAGACATGCAACAGTAAGAGCCCTTTTAGAAAGAAAAGATGTGATTGTAGTTGCATCAGTCTCCTGTATATATGGATGGGATTCACCGGAAGAATATAAAGAGCAGCTGTTAACGGTAAAAACAGGACAAAAGATATTAAGAAATACTTTAGCTGTAAATCTTGCAAGATTGCAATATGAGAGGAACGATTTTGACTTTCGCAATGGGCGGTTTAGGTTAAAAGGAGACGTAATTGAAGTGTTTCCAAAAGAATCAGAAACAGCAATACACATAGAGCTCTTTGATGACAAAATTGATTCAATCACAGAATTTGACCCTCTGACAAGAGATATGATAAAAAAACACTCTTCATACACATTTTTTCCGGCATCACAGTTCATAACAACGGCAGAGCGGATTCATAAATATGCAGAAGAAATACGAAAAGAGCTTGCACAACGCATTGAATTCTTTAGACAAAAACAAAAATTTATAGAAACACAAAGAATAGAAGAAAGGACAAATTATGACCTTGAAATGCTAGAAAACGTTGGTTACTGCCCCGGTATAGAAAATTATTCACGATACTTTTCAGGAAGACGGCCGGGAGAAGAACCTTACACTTTATTAAATTTCTTCCCAAAAAAATTTTTCATGATTATCGATGAATCCCACATAACACTTCCCCAGGTACGAGGGATGTACGGTGGCGATCATCACAGGAAACTCACTCTGGTAAAATACGGATTTAGACTTCCATCGGCATTGGACAACAGGCCGTTACAGTTCGATGAATTTCTTAAACATATCAACCAATGTATTTTCGTGTCCGCAACACCCGCAAAAACCGAGATTGATTACAGCAATCAAGTAGCTGAACAGCTTATTCGGCCAACAGGACTCGTAGACCCGGAAGTTGAGGTACGCCCAGCAGCAAACCAGATTAATAGTCTTATAAAAGAAGTACAGAAAAGAGCTAAAAAGGGAGAAAGAGTGCTCGTCACAACGCTCACAAAAAAATTTGCAGAAGATTTAGCAACGTTCCTTACAGAAAAAGGAATAAAAGCAAAATACCTTCACTCTGACATAAAGACACTGGAACGGGTAAAAATTCTTAAATCACTACGCGAAGGAAGCTTTGACTGTCTTGTAGGCGTAAATTTACTTAGAGAAGGACTTGATCTACCTGAGGTTTCATTGGTTGCCATCTTAGATGCAGATAAAGAAGGTTTTTTAAGATCCGAGGTGTCTCTCATACAAACAATGGGGCGAACAGCAAGAAATGTATCTGGAAAAGTAATTATGTATGCAGATAATATCACAGATTCAATGAAAAAAGCGATAAAAGAAACAAGTAGAAGAAGGGAAAAGCAAATTGCTTACAACGAGGAACATAATATTACACCAAAAACTATAAGAAAAGCTATTTCAGACCTGATCGACCTCCCGTGGAAGAGCGAAAAAGAACTTAAAACAATAGGCGATAAAACCCTTTCATCCCTTTCGACAGAGCAGTTTAATGCTTTAATTACAGAACTCGAAGAGGAAATGCACCTCAAGGCTGATATTTTAGAATTTGAAGAGGCTGCAAAGATAAGAGATAAAATTGGCGAGCTAACCGAATTTTATAAAAAAAGGAGAAAAAAATGAAAAAAATTGCACTCGCACTGGGAAGCGGTGGCCCGAAGGGACTTTCCCACATAGGAGTAATTAAAGTATTAGAAAAAGCTGGCATTCAAATTGATATGATTGCAGGTTCCAGTATTGGTGCATTGATAGGAAGTATTTATACAATAACAGAAAGCGCAAAAAAAATTGAAGAAATCGCTTTAGACACCAATATGAATACTGTGCTTTCTGCTCTGTTTGATCCAACACTGAAATTGGGGCTAATACGTGGAAAAAAAGTAACAAAACTGTTCCAGGAAATAATAGGAGACCATAAAATTGAAAATTTGCCAAAAAAATTTATTGCCGTTGCCACTGACCTTGCCACGGGAAAACCAGTTTTCTTTGAGGAAGGCACTCTTCTTGATGCAGTCCGTGCTAGTATCTCAATACCTTTCATGTTCCAGCCAATAAAGATAAATAATACACTACTTGGTGATGGAGGGCTTTCTCTGCAAGTACCGGTAGAGCCACTTAAAAAATACGGGGCAGATATTATCATTGCAGTAAATTTATCAGAAAACTCATTCAAACCATCTAAATTTACCGGAAAATTGGTAAACACTCCCAAGGAATTCTATGAAATTGCATCAACTTCAATATATATCCTACAACACAATCTTGCAAGAGAAAACTGCAAAAACGCAGATATCATTGTTGCTCCTGATGTAAAAGACATAAAATGGGACAGCTTTTGGAAACCACAAAAAGCCATCCGCATAGGAGAAAAAGCAATGGCAGAAAAACTGCCACAACTTCTTAAAATTCTTGAAGAATAATAAAGCCCCTTGCGGGGCTTTATGTTAATGTATTTTTTTCTTTAGTAAATTACCTAATCGCTTTATCCCTTCGTCAATTTGTTCAGGTGTTGGAAGAGAAAAGTTTAGTCTTATATGATGCCTGTCTTCTCCATGGGGATAGAAAGCACTACCTATGACGTAAGCAACTTTTTCCTCAATTGCTTCCTTAAACATCTCAGTTGTGTCAATATACTCCGGCAGAGTAACCCAAATAAACATGCCGCCTTCTGGTCTTGTCCATTCTGCTTCCTTTGGGAAGTACTTTTCAATTGCCTGAAGCATTAAATCTTTTTTCTTCTTATATGTTTGCCGGACAAGTTCAAGATACGCCTTTAAATGTCCCTGCCTGATAAACTCACAGGCAAAATATTGGGTAGAAGATGGGGAGCAAAGGTCTGAACCCTGCTTTGCAATCACAAATTTGTTGATAGCCTCTTTATCTGCAATCATCCAGCCAAGCCGTAGTCCAGGAGCAAGAATTTTAGAAAAAGTTCTTAGCGCCACGACATTGCCAATATTGTCCATCTCCACAAGAGAAGGAATTCTTTCTCCTTCAAAACGAATTTCTCCATACGGATCATCTTCTATAATAGGTACATTGTACTGATGGCTTAATTCTAATACCTTTTTCCTTCGTTCAAAGCTAAGCGTAACGCCTGCCGGATTTTGAAAATTAGGAATAAAGTACATAAATTTTATATTTACTCCATTTTCTTTAGCTTCTCTAAGCTTTTCCTCTAAAATGTCTGTTTTTACGCCATTATTATCAAGTGGCACTGTAATAAAATCTGCCTGATAAGCATGAAAAGCCTGCAAACCACCTACATACGATGGAGCTTCTACAATAATTGCATCCCCCGGATCAATGAATACTTTGCCAGTAAGATCTAATCCTTGCTGAGACGCTGTAGTTACAATAAGATTTTCTTTCGCAAGATTTTGTATTCCCTCCTCAATGCCAATGTCAACAAGTGCCTCCCTTAAAGCCGGGATTCCTTCGGTTGCACCATACTGGAGTGCCTTGTTCCCGTGATTAAGAAAAACATCTCTGGAAATCTCTGCAAGAACTTTCTTGGGAAATAGAGTTGGATCAGGCATACCTCCAGCAAGTGAAATGATTTCTGGATTGTCTACAAGTTTTAACAATTCCCTGATTGCTGAGGCTTTCATTGCTTTGCTTCTAGTAGAAAACTTATCGCCCCATTCTAAAGCCATCTTTGCCTCCTTTGACTATCTTTATTTTAGTGACACATTTAATTATATCTAATCTTAATGCAAATTACAACCATTCTAACAATCAAAATATCCTTACAAAACAACAATACTACAACACTTCAGTTGTATAGTTTTCAATATTCAGCCGGCAATCTTTCTTTATAAATTCAATAACCTTCGACAGCGTGCTGTATAAATGTGCTTTCTCCGTATTCACAGCAACAACAGTAATAACAGATTTTCGATACGAATTCTGCTGTCCAGTCTCTGCTATCGAAATATTGAAACTTTTTCTGAGCCGTGAAAAAAGGCTTGAACACACCTGCCGCTTCTCTTTCAAAGAAAACGTACCAGGTATGCCAAGCCAAATTATGCAAATCCCTATTTGCATCCGACTGTATCAAATGATAACTTCTAAACTTTCTTCGTCAAAAAGGTGGATATTGAAAGGATCGATATAAAACAGCACGGTATCTCCCATTGCATAATCATGTTCGGAGCTTGCCCTGGCGACAAATTTCACATTACTGTCACCAAGCCTGAAGTGAATAAATGTTTCAGAGCCCATGAGTTCTATAAAATCTATCAACACTTTGAACGGCTGCATCGCCTTTTTTCCGTCTTCTTTAACTTCAAACTCACTGAGCAAATCTTTGGGCCTGATACCCATTATCATATTTTTGCCTAGGTAGTCACCTTTCGCAAGAATGCCTCGATGCGCATCGACAATTTTTAGTTCAAACCCTTCTGAAACTGCATACATATTTTTGCTTTTTTCTACAATTTTAACATTAACAAAATTCATTGGCGGAGTCCCGACAAAACTTGCAACAAACTTATTCACTGGATTATCAAATACTTCCTTCGGTTTTCCTTCTTGTTGTATTTCACCCCTGTTCATTACGACCACTCTGTCGCCAAGCGTCATTGCTTCCACCTGATCGTGAGTAACATAAACAGTAGTAACTCCCAGTCTTTTATGCAGCTTTATAAGTTCGCCTCTCGTCTGCACGCGAAGCTTTGCATCGAGATTCGATAAAGGTTCATCCATAAGATACACCTTTGGATTTCTTACTACTGCCCGTGCGAGCGCAACTCTCTGTTTTTGTCCACCTGAAAGCTCCTTTGGTTTTCTCAGAAGAAGTTCTCCAATGCCCAACATCTCGGCAGCTTTTTTTACCCTTTGGTTTATTTCCTCTTTAGGTAATTTTCTCAATCTTAGTCCAAAAGAAATATTTTGATACACATTCATATGAGGATATAATGCATAATTCTGAAAAACCATTGCAATATCTCTATCTTTCGGCTGTATATTATTCACAAGCTTATCTCCAATATAGATTTCTCCTCCGGTTGGCTCCTCCAGGCCCGCAATAAGTCTAAGTGTAGTAGTTTTACCACATCCAGATGGACCTAAAAGAACAAGAAATTCTCCATCTTTGATCTCAAGATCTGCATCTTTTACTGCAACAACATTGCCAAAATTTTTTGACACACCTTCGAGTATTACTTTGGCCATATTTTTCTCCTTTTTTAATTTTTAATTTAATGTAACGATTTTGTTTAAAGTATATCTTTGTATAAAATATAGTCAAGATTAAACCAGCTAAAAGGAGAAACTGGATGTATAAAGAAAATAAAATCATGCTGTGGTTGCACATGCACCAGCCAGATTATTTAAACCCTCTTACAGATGAACAAATCCTACCGTGGACAAGACGACATATGCTTGGCAGTTATTATAAAATTTCAAAACTGTTATTGTCATCATCTGCAAGGGTTAATATCAATTTTTCAGGAATACTGTTAAAACAAATTGTTTCCTACGCAGAAGAAAAATTGGAAGATACCTGGGAAACATTGGAAAAAAAAGATGCAGATTCTCTTACTGAAAGTGAAAAAGAATTTATAATAAGAAATTTCCTTAACCATGTTCCCAGCTTCAATTCAAATAGATTTAATAGATTGATTGACAAGAAAAAAAACAGAGAGAAATTTAGTACACAAGATATGCGGGATATTCAAATACTTTTTGCTATATCAGCATTTTCTCCAGTCATTACCGAAGTTAAAGATTTAATGAGTAAAAAAGAAAACTACTCAGAGAAGGACAAGTTAGAAGAAAAAAAGATAGAAAGAAAAATATTTAAATCTATCATTCCAATGTACAAAGAACTTTTTGGCAGAAAACAGATAGAACTCACAGTATCTCCGATGCAACACCCCATTTTGCCTCTCCTTATAGATTCGTCCACTGCCATTAGAAGCAAGGGAGAAACAATTCTGCCACTGGCTCAATTCGCCTACCCGGACGACGCTATAAAACAGATAGAAGACGCCATTTCACTGTTCAGCAAAATTTTTGGTAAAATTCCACAGGGTATGTGGCCATCTGAAGGAAGTATTTCAAACAAGGCAATAGATATTATAAAGCAGAAAGGAATCAAATGGATTGGAACAGATGAAAGTGTGTTAATAAAAACCAGTGCTCACATAAATAAAGAAGACATATCCATTCCAAGGAATGTAAGAGATTTAAAAATATTTTTCCGAAATCATTACCTCTCAGATCGAATAGGATTTGTATACAATAAAATGAATGCAAGAGACGCAGTAAAAGACTTGCTTCAAGCGGTAAAATCATCAAAAAATGGAGAAATAATTATACTGGACGGAGAAAATCCATGGGACTTCTACCCTGAATATGGAGTACCATTTCTCACGGAGTTATTCAGCGCATTGAATCAAAAAAACAGCGCATTAGGCCATGCAATAGAAGCGACAGACAATATTGAATCCATACACCCCGGCTCCTGGATAAATGGCTATTTTGATACCTGGATAGGCGATGAAGAATCAAACAGGGCATGGACATACCTCGCTGATGCAAGAAAAACAGTGGGAAATGTCCAGGAATCTCTCAATCAAATCTATATTGCAGAAGGAAGCGATTGGTTTTGGTGGTTCAGCAACTTTCACAAAAATGAAGTAGACTTTTCCTTTGACACACTATTCCGGGCCCACCTTGCCTCTGCCTATCAAAAAGCAGAAATAAAGATACCTCCATATCTATTCCAGCCCATTAAGGAGGTAAAATGAACCTAATATTTATTATTCACAATCACCAGCCAGTAGGAAACTTTGACTATGTGATTGAAGATGCATATAAAAAAGCATATTTACCTTTTGTAAATGAAGTTTTAGA
>JAUXIC010000010.1 GCA_030621215.1 Caldisericota bacterium | reverse complement strand
GTAATGGTTGAAATGTTTCAAGAATTTTAATCTCTCTTACCTGCCTTTTTATGCGCTATCTTCTATGCCACAAATGCAGTTTCCCCCACTTGACTTTGCCTCATACATGGCTTTATCAGCTCTATCTAACAGTGTTTTGTGCGTGTCTCCATCTCTGTACTGAGCTGCCCCTAACGACATAGTGACAGCAGTTCCGTCAAGTCTGACAAGTTTTTTTAGATTTATCATAATTTTCTTTAAAACTTTCGCTGTTTGCCCGCTTGCTGTTTCAGGAAACAGCAGAACAAATTCATCTCCTCCAAATCTAAATACTACATCACTCAACCGGATAGATGAAGAAATAATTTTAGAAGATTCTACAAGCAGTCTGTCCCCTTCAAGGTGGCCAAATGTATCATTGCATTCTTTAAACCTGTCAATATCTGTTATAACAATACTTAATGGCCTTCTGTATCTTTTGGCTCTCTCCATCTCTTCTTTAAACCTTATATCAAATTCTCTCCTGTTGTAAAGGGAAGTTAACGGGTCCTTGACAGACAACAATTTCATCTTCTCAAGAGAAACCATTTGCTGCGCAATTCCGCCTGCCACATCTGAGAGAGCATTTGCAAAAACAATGTCTTCTTCTTTAAAACTATCCTTATGGTAGCCGTCTATATTTATAATTGCAGCAGTTTCACCGTCTACAATGATAGGCACGCCAATCCAGGAAAGAGGGGCGCCCTCAACATTGACCCATCCTTTCTTATACTTTCTTGTGTCTTTTATGTAAAGTACTCTTTTATTATTTTTAACCTCTGTTAAATTGCCTGAGAAATCAGGGTGCTTTATTTTTTCTTCAACCGTCTTTGCAACACTGTTAGGTATGTTATGCAACGCTAAAAAACTCCACTCCTTCTGGGGGTGGGAAACATCGATAATCGATGCAGACTCTACATGAAAATATCGAGGGATTGCGCTAGCTAATTTCCAATACAACTCTTCAATTGTACAGGCTTTTTGAAGCTCTAATGTGAAAATATGAAAATGTTTATACCTTTCAATTACCGCTTCTTTCTTTTTTCTTCCTTCAATCGTTGAACCAAAAAGCTTATCGCTTTCCAGCGTCTTTAATAGATTTCTTTCGCAACGCAGTATGAATTTCTTCTGTGATTTTGAAAAAGGCTTCATTGTTTTAGTTGCCGCGTAATAATAATTTATCCCGTGTAGTTTGTAATGCCGTATATTATACCCTGTACTTTTTTTCCTGTAGATAGCGTTTCTAATCTCCTTCTCTTCTTTTGCTGGAACATTATTTTTATAAATTGGTACTAATTTGTCATTTTCAACCATACAAATAATGGATTTTTTGATACCCAGGTACTCTTCTATAGTTTTTATCGCAATCCTGATTTTTTCGTTAAAAGATGGATTTTTTGCAATCTGCTGAATCGTACCTGTAACTATATCTATTTGTTTTAATTCCTCTAATTTTTCGATTCTCGATACTCTTTCTCTATCTATCTGCACAATAACGAGCAGAAGCATAACGAAAAAAACCAAAACAGTTAAATAGAATAGAGCACCAACAAATGTGTTCATCCTTTTATAAAACCAGCTCCCATAAGTAAAATAATCAATTTGTATAAAGAGTGAGATAAGCGCAATAGACGTTACGCCCATTAGTATTGCAAGGCCGTGCACTTCAAAAAATGTCTTTGGCGTCGCAATGAATTTTTGCGCTCTTTTCCCAGCTTTTATTTTTATGCGCGCCCATTTTTCAAACAGTTGCTTCTTCAACTTATGAAAAACTTTAAGGAAAATAATATTCATCCCCATGTTACATCTCTTCCACGATTTTTTCTTTCATTAAATAATTGTAATACAATTTAAAGAAATTTTACAATATACATTTTCAAATATCATTGCCAAACAAAACAATTGCATAAAGTATGAACTTGCTCCACGTCAAATGTTAAATCTAAAATGCACAACCTCTTTATTCTTCACAATGTAATGCTCTCCCTCAATTCTGAGGATGCCTTTTTCCCTGGCCTCTTTCAGTGAAAATCCAACCTTTTCAAATTCTTCAAACGAAATAACTTCAGCCGCTATAAATCCTCTTTCAATATCAGAATGTACTTTTCCTGCTGCACTCCTTGCATTTGTGCCCTTTGTAATTGTCCAGGCTTTTACTTCGTCGTTAACAACAGTATAAAACGTTTCATAATTCAGCAGCAGATACGCCGCATCAATAAATTCAGGCAGAGCTTGCTTTTCTAACCCATATGAAGAAAGAAATTCCTTTTTGTCATCCTCAGAAAGTTCTGATAATTCAAGTTCGAGTTTAACGGGCATTACAATAAATATAAAATGTTCTCCTAAGAACTTCTTAACAAGAAACTCTCTTATTTCATCTCTTTTCCCAATTTTATCATCAGAAATGTTGATTACATAAAGAACTGGCTTCAGCGTAAAAAATTCAAATGACTTTACAACATGTTTTTCTTCTTCTGATAGTTTTCCGTCTCTTAAAGGTTTTTCGCTGTTTAAGATACTAAAACACTTCTCAAGAACTGTTTTTTCCCTTTCCTTTTCAGCATCTCTTTTCTCTTTTCTTAAGCGCTCTAAGCGTCTTTCAACCACGTCAAGATCTATTATAATAAGATCTGCGTCAAACTCCTTTATGGAGGACTCCGTATCTCGCAATCCAGAAAAATCATCAACAACTTCAACAAGAGCATCGACCTTTTTTATCGATGTATATATCTCAGTTCTCCTCCTTTTGTTTTCAATGCCGACAGGTATTCCGGGAATATCTACAAAGCTAATCTCTGCCGGAATTGTCTTTTTGGGGTGAAATATAGAAGAAAGTTTGTCAAGTTCATAATCAATGACTTTTACACTTCCTACATTGGGATTTTCAAAAGATATTGGGACTTCTTTCTTTATTAGTGCTTTAAAAAGAGTCGTTTTACCTGTTCTTGGTAATCCTATAATGCCCACTTTCATTTTAATTTATATGCTTTTTGTTAGAAAACAGCATTTCCGGCTCATAAAATAACAGCCAGGCAATCCTCGTTAAATAAAAATGGCAGCGTAACAGGGAGTTGAACCCTGGTCTGGGGATTGAGAGCCCCCTGAACTAACCGCTGTTCTATTACGCCGCTTGGCTGGGAAGGATGGATTTGAACCGTCATTAAGGGATCCAGAGTCCCTCGTCCTGCCATTAGACGACTTCCCAGTACATTTTATTGCCCGAAAATGTGGAAGAATTTAATTAACTTTCTCCGCCTTCTTCCTGGATTTCCACTCCACTTCCTGTAAGGATGTCTCGCCCTTTAGCTTTTATTTCATCAGTCGCTTCTTTCACTTTTATTTCAAGCTCCTGCCCTTTTTCTTTAAGCAATTCCCGGGTTTCAACTCCAGCTCGCGGTGCAAACAAAACACCAAGGATAAATCCAGTTATTCCTCCCCAAAACAATCCACTAAGAAATGAACTTGTCCTGTTTTCTCCCATAATTCGCAGTACCTCCTTTTTTGCTATATGAAATCTTTTTAGCCACTAAAAATCCTTGTTGTACAGCAACAAAAAACTTTCCTATATTCATCATTTTACCAAGTATGCTGCTCTGTTTTGAATCAGCTTTTTTTATAAAACCCTGCATAACAAGCAATACAATTGCAAATGGCGTTGCTATGTTTATAAATTCGCTTGTTTTCTCCGTATTTTTTAGCACATTCTTTAGGTGAAACGTGGCATCTTTTGTGTTTTCCGTAGTTTCATTAAGATTCTTGCCCAAGCTGTCTATCTGCTCTTCAACCTTCTTAATGAGATTTTCCACTTCATTGAGCATTTTCTCTGTCGATTTTTTCATTTTGAAAACAAAAATCAACATTACTACAACACCCACAGTCGCTACTATTAGTAACCCCCACACTGCTATAACCAGCGATGTCATTTTCACCTCCATTAAGTTACCCCGCAGGAGCCGTGGCTTAACAGATTTTGAAGTCCACTGGACAAGTGGAAGTTTCAGGTGTACCTCCACGAATCACCGAAGTGTTTCAAATTTCAGCACACATCCGCTTCCCTACTCTTAGTGTTGGCTTAAATCGCCAAGTTTAACACGCACTCCGCAGGGTTCCAAATATATTTTAGCACTTTATAAACAAATTTCAACTACTTAAAAAATTACGCAAATAATAAAAAATATACTCCTGAGCATATCCTGCATATTTGCCAAACATTCTTCTTCCTGCTTTGGTAACCTCTTTACTGCTTCCTTTCACATCGAATAACTCATACATACCCCTTTTAATCCACACATCTACGGGAAATGCTGAAAATTCGTTCATAGAAAAAAGTAAAATACAGTGAGCCACTTTCCCCCCAATACCTTTAATGCCAAGAAGTTTTTTTTCTTTCTCCTCAAAACTGTTTCCTAAGATACGCGCAAAAAAAGCTTCATCGTAATTTTGAACGAAATCCACAAACCATTTTTCCCGAAAGCCAAGCTGCAATTTTTTTATTCGTTGTGCATCCAAATTTTTTAAAGTTTCGCTCCCCGGAAAAAAATAATACATCGTGCCGTCTATTTTTATGCCTTCACCAGCTATTTCAGAAAGAAGGTTCAACTTACGTTTAATAACAGGGATAGAGTTCCGCATGGAGAAGAGAAACGAAATCGTTGTTTCATACGGACTTTGCCGCATAATTCTCAATCCTTTCCCGTATTGAATAATCTGCAAAAATTTTGCTGCTTTTCTTATAAGCTCTCCATTAATTTCATCGATGTCGTCATTTATTCCCAAAAATTTTTTTACTTCCCCATGGGAAACAGATTCCCCGTACGAAGTGCAATATATTTTATCCTTTTCCTGCAAAAGTTTCAAAAAAGATCGGTTAAATGGAACAATAAACCCATTCTTCATTTCAAATACTCTAAAGATCTGGCCACACAACAAAGTTTTCTGAAGCGAAAAATTACCTGAAACAGAAATTTGCATTCTATTCTGCAAGCCGCTGTATCGCTTTTGCATAAATTCTGGCAAGTTTTACAAGATTATCGATGCTTATATACTCATTTGCCTCGTGCTCTACCGGTTTTGCCCCAGGAAACACAGGGCCAAAAGCAACGCCTTTATCCATCGCCCGGGCGTAAGTCCCGCCTCCGATAGCCATTGCACACCCTTTTTCTCCTGTTTCTTCTTCATACGTACTAATTAGTTTTTGCACGAGCGGCTCTTCCTCGTCAACAAAAACAGGCAGCAAACTAAATATTTTCCCAACCAAAATACCATATTTTTCTGCTTCCTTTTTAATATTGTCGACGATTCTCTCCGGTTTATCAGCAACAGGATAACGTATATCAATAAGTATTTCGCCGTGTTTTTGGCCGATATTCAGTACGCCGAGATTCAGCGTGAGTTTACCTGAAAGTTTATCCTCTTTTTCTACTCCAATTTTTTCTCCGCAAAAAGTCATTCCTATTTTATCAGAAACAAACTGTACAATAGATTTTACGCCCTCGCTCATGCTTACCTGCAGTAATGTTTCACAAAGTATCGCTGCTGCGTTTTCTCCCTGCCAGGGCCTCGCTGCATGAGCAGACCTCCCTTTTGCAACAATCTTGTTTTCTGAAATGGAAATATTTTCTGGTACGTTTCGAATCTGTTTTATCATTTTTTGATTCAGTATCGCTTCTGCATAATCCGGAACTATATTAGCTCTCTCTCCTCCCTTAACAATGATATCCGTGTTATCAAATGCAAATTTTTTTACCAGGGTAATCCTCAGTATTCCTTTTTCGCAGTTAATTAACGGAAAATTGCCATCCGGAGTAAAACCAACAAGAGGCTCCTTTTCGATACTCTTATAATAGTTAATCCCTTTCCAGTCCGATTCCTCGTTGGTGCCAAAAATAATTCTCACCCTCTTTTTTAAAGGAACTCCTGTTTCTTTTATTGCATACAGACCAAATAAAGCTGCCATTATAGGCCCCTTGTCATCGCTTGTGCCACGCCCGTAAATTTTACCATCACCAATTTCTGCACCATACGGCGGATAGTCCCATCCATTTCCTTCCGGAACAACATCAAGATGCCCAAGAACACTTATCAGTTCTTTTCCTTCGCCATACTCAACATAGCCAGCATAGTTGTCCAGATTTTTCACCTTAAACCCCATTTTCTCACCCGTTACAAGGGCAAACTGCAACGCCTCTTTCACGCCTTCGCCAAAGGGAGCGTTTTCTGTTGCTTCCTGCTCCACACTTCTAATTTTCAGTATCTCTCTTACAATTTTAATCAAATTATCTTTATTCTTTTCTATAAAATTTTCCACACATCACCTCCACGGTGTATTTTACCGTTTAACAACTTTTTTATCAATAGTTTGTATGAGTTACATAAATTATAAAGCAGCAAAAAATTATGGGAGAAATAGAAAAATAGCATTTTTTAGTTGACTTGAAAATTTCAAAAAATAGAATAGGCTATAAAATATATCCAAAGAAAGGAGAATAAAATGAATATTAAAACATTCCTTGAAGAAATAAACAGCAATATCCAGAGAATGTGGGAACATACAGCCCTGGCATACTGGAACCTTGCAACAACAGGCAAAGAAGAATACGGAAAAGAAGTAGAAAAAGCAGAAATAGAAATGAGGATGTATCTTTCCGATAAAAACCGGTTTGAAACAGTAAAGAAAGCAAAATCTGACGAATCTCTTTCAGAAGTAGAAAAAAGAGAAATAAAACTTCTATACGACTCAATGCTTCCCAATCAATTACCTGAAAAAAAGATCCAGGAAGCTGTAAAAAAAGAGGTTGAAATCGAATCGCTTTTTGCAAACTTTCGTGCAAAAATTGATGGGAAAGAAGTATCTAACAATGAAATTGACAATATCCTCAAAAACAGCACAGACATAGAATTACGAAAAAAAGCATGGTTAGCGGGAAAAGAGATTGGAAAAGAAATAGGCCCCCTCATCATAGAACTTGTCAAATTACGAAACGAAAATGCAAAACTATTAGGTTTTTCGAACTATTACGATATGATGATGGACCTTCAGGAACTTTCTACAAAAGAAATTCATAATATGTTTCACGAATTTAAAGAGGAAACAGATTCCCTCTTTGCAGATATAAAAGATGAAATTGATACGACACTCTCAAAGAAACTCAATACAAAAAAATCAGAACTCATGCCATGGCACTACTCCGACCTGTGGTTTCAGGAAGCACCTGAAGTTGATGGGTTTGATTACGATTCCTTATTAAAAGATAAAGATCTTGCCAAGCTTACTAAAAACACGTACAGTTCCATAGGGCTCGACATAGCAGACATCCTTGAACGTTCGGATCTCTATGAAAGAAAAGGAAAGAACCAACACGCATTTACACTGTCTGTTGATAAAGCAGGCGATGTAAGAGTATTAGCCAACATACGGCCAAATGTAAGTTCTCTGGGAACAATGCTTCATGAATACGGCCATGCTGTCTACGACAAATACATTGACAGAGAATTGCCTTTTACCCTGCGAAGTCCAACTCATATATTTACAACAGAAGCTGTTGCGATGTTCTTTGGCAGAATGGCAAGGGACGCACGATGGTATCAGAAACTTGCAGGAATAGATGATAAAGTATATGGGGAAATATCAAAAAAAATGAAACGCCTAATGAGAAACCAGCTTATGATCACAGCCAGGTGGGTTATGATGTTTGTATTCTTTGAAAAAGAACTCTATCAAAATCCCGACAGGGAAGACCTGAATGAGCTCTGGTACAATACTTCCCGCGAGCTTCAGCATCTAAATATTCCAAATGAGAGGAAAGAATGCCCCGATTGGTCAGCAAAAATACATTTTGGAATAGCCCCTGTTTATTACCATAATTACCTGTTGGGGGAGATGATGGCTTCACAGATGCGCTACCACATTAAAAAAAATATTTCAGAAAATATTCTCAGTAAAAACAGTGGAAAATTCTTTGATGAAAAAATATTTAAACCAGGCGCGCTGTATCGCTGGAACGAGCTTCTCACGCGGGTATCAGGCGAAACACTAAACCCAGTACACCTCGCAAATCAATTGAAAGAAAAAATTTAATTTAATTCTGCGTAATTACAATGAAAAAGGCCTCCTAAAAAAGGAGGCCTTTTTCTACAAAACCTTATGTACTTACACTTATTCTCCTAAAATAGTAATCCTTCCTTCGATTTCCGGAGAGATTGGCGAATGATTCTCAATATAGCGACTAAGTGCATCTGTCAGATATACATATGTAAAGTCTTTATCGGCATCTGGTAGATTTTTTAGCGTCAGATACCCATCTCCTCCTCCTGCAAGAAAGTCATTTACCGCAACTACATAAATCTTATCCATATCAAGTGGCTCGCCACCGACAAGCACCTCTATAACTCTTTCTCCCGGAACAACAATACTTGTGTTATCACTACTTAACTGCTGAGGTGTTTTACTTATATCAATTGTTATTTCAAGCCCAGCTATCTGCAAGAATGAACCTGAACCGATTGTTGCTGGATCTCTTGGGTCATTTGCTGAACGAAGAGCAGCTGCACCCCTTTCAAGAACCTCTTTAAGCTGCGCTCCAGTAAGCTTCACAACAACAATAGAATTTCCGAATGGATGCATCTCTGTAATCGTCGCTGTTGTAATCTCTCCCTTAGAATAAATCTTGTCTCCCCTGATACCTCCACCATTGGTTACTGCAATCTCTGTGCCAACTGATTCACACATTGCATCTGCAAACAGATTCCCAATTTCTGCTTCCTTTTTTCTTACTGTTATTTTTCTTGCATCAAGATCAATGAGTGACTCTCCTACTTTTTCCGGAGGTGGCATCTGACTCATAAAGTAATCAACCATTTTTTCCGTAAACGGATCTATTGGAACATTTTCATCCAGAAGATGCAAAGTCCATTTAAAATGGTCAATGCCTCTTCTGCCGACATAAAGATTTAATTCTCCAAGATAAGCTGCTCTTGCTCCATCCTGAACAATAATTGTTGTTCCTCCATTTGGCGTTGTTACTTCAACTGGAACTTCCGTAAGCGTGTGTGAATGTCCCCCAACAATCACGTCAATGCCATCAACTTTTGACGCGATATCCTTATCCACATCTATGCCAATATGGGTAACGGCGATAATAATATCAGCGCCCATTGCTTTTAATTTTTCTACTTCACTTCTTGCGATCGCCTCAAGATCTCCATCTACCGTCACCTTGCCTGCGCTTGAAATTATAGAAAGATTTGGCGTCATAAGGCCAAAGATCCCTATTTTGATGTTGCCTACCATCTTTATCATGTCCGGCTGAACTTTTCCAGCAAGTGCTGGTTCCTGGGAAACATCCATATTTGCGCCGAGTATAGGCATTGTTGCGTAATCCAGCGCATTGCCAAGCGTCTCTGGACCAAGGTCAAATTCGTGGTTTCCTAAACACCATGCAGTTGCAATTTGATCCCATAAAAATGTAGTAGGGATACCTCCAAACGCCCTGAATATTGGCCCGATAAAATCATCTCCTGATGTAAGGAATAATGTGCTCGCATCCCCGTTTCTTTTCTTCAAATACTTAACAAGCCCTGCAACACGCGCAGCGCCTCCCACCTCGATTTTCTGTGTCTCGCCCCCGACAGTCACTTTTGTTGTATACGGTGTAATTTGGCTCTGAATATCAGATGTTGTGAGAATCGTAATTTTTTGCAAGCGGGGAATAAAACCGCTGAACATCACAACTGAGAACAACATTGAAACAACAATAAGTGAAATTAACACTCTCCTCTTAATACTGTTTCCTTTCATTTCTTTCACCCTCCTTTTGTGATTTTTTGACATCAAATACTACACCAATATAAAAAATTTTCAAACGCCCTGATCTTTATAAAATACGCCGGTCCCAGTAGAACCAAAAGATTGTGCTGGAATGAACAATTTATTTGAAGATACATATGAGATAAGTGAAAATAAGTAAGATTCTGAAGTATATGCATGCGCAGAAACAATAAAAAGGACCGCTAACATCATTAAGCTAACAGGAATATGCATCAATAATGGTTTTTGCTAAAGTTTAAAATTCTGCGCCCAATCATAAACAAACGGAATTTTCCAGAACTTTCCCTGAAGTGCATAAACCAGTCCCATTAAACTCACAATAAAAAGAAGAATACCCACTACAACCCATAAGATCTGGCCAAGAACAGGAATAAAATTAACAACCCATAAGATCATTTCCATTATAAACAACACAAGACCCTGTTTTGCATGCTCCATAGCAAATTTGCTGTCTTTTTTAAGAAGCAGCGGAATAAGGACAAGGATGCCAAGATAACTTAGCGCTGCAAATACCTTATTTTCCTGGACATCATTCGCATCAAATTCATCCATCTTTTTCATCTCTTTCCCTCCCTTTTTTATATTGCAATAAAATTCACTTTCTTTATATTTTACTACAAAAAAACTTTTTTCAAAATAAACAAAATAAAATTTCCCATCCTATCCAGATACGATACTTTGCAGATTCTGTCAAAGGATATTATGTACAGTTGACAACAATGTGGCCTTTACTATACTATTAAAAGTTAATTGCCGGGAGGGATATATGGATTTAAAGATTAAAATTATAAAAGTCGACAAGCCAAAAGATCTTAACACAATCATTGGCCAAACACATTTCATAAAATCAGTAGAAGATTTATATGAAGCACTTATCACGTCCGCCCCAACAATAAAATTTGGCATAGGTTTTGCAGAAGCATCAGGTGATGCACTGGTCAGGTGGGCAGGAAATGATAAAGACCTCATAGAGCTTGCGAAAAAAAACGCATATAAAATAGGCGCAGGCCATTCCTTTATCATTTTTTTAAAAGATGCGTACCCAATTAATGTCCTCAATGCGATAAAGAATATTCAGGAAGTCTGTTGTATATATGTTGCAAGCGCTAATCCACTGGAAGTAATCATAGGAGAAACGGAGAAGGGAAGAGCGATTTTGGGCGTTGTTGACGGCATTAGCCCCAAAGGTATTGAGACAGAAGAAGATATTAAAAAAAGAAAAGAACTCCTTCGGAAATTTGGCTATAAAATGTAAAAACCGGGCATCAATTTAAATTTAAACTGTTTTTTCTACGACAAATTAATATTATAAGAGGTGTGAGATGAGCAAAGCAAGAGATAAAAGAAAAAAGGCAAAACCTGGTAAAAAAGTTTTAAATAAAAAGAATATCAAAAATATCCGTACAGTTATTATTGTTTCCGCAATAATTGTGGCAGCGGTAATTATTACAGTTTTGGTTTTAAAAGCAAATAGTTTTTCGCAATACACAAAGACTGTATCAAAAGATGAAGCACGAGAAGAAATACTCGGGTATATTCCCGGTGTATCAAATCCGCGTGCACTTTCAAACGCGCTCCGCATCGCAGACAGCTTTGCGGTAGAAGACCTCGAAAAAGACGGAGATATAATAGCAAAAGAGGCCATTATATATATTGACAACCCTGACAGCGAAAAATCTCCAAAAATTTCACAAAAAGCATATATGCTGCTCATTATAGACGATGAGCTTAATGTGCTTGGACTAAAACCGTTCAAGCCAACATATTTCACGTTAGGCATAGATTTTGATAAATTTTTTGATGAATTCAAAGGAAAAAGCGCCAATCAGTTCATTCTTCAAGTCGATGGCATCTATACAAATGTCAGCAACACGGCATTGCTCATAAAAAATAAAGTAAAAGCGGCGATGAGCCTTTTTTATATAGAAAAATATGGCATAAACGAGTACGACAAAATTTCAAAAGGCGAATTCATATTTGCAGAAAAAGGCATAAAGATTGAGCCAATAGAAACAGCTGATATTAACGGAGAGGCAGTTAGCCTGAGCCAACTAAAAGATTACAAGCTTATCCTTATCGGCGGTAACCCGCATTGCGGAGGATGTGTTACTTCCATTAAAAGAATTGCAAATGAAATTGAAAAATACAACACTTCGAATACAAAATTTCTTGTATTCTCGTTTAGCGATAACCTCGATGATGCGCGCAAAATAGGAGACCAGCTCCCTGAAGAGACTATCGTAATACAAGACCCCGAGAGAGTTCTTGCGAAACAGCTAAAAATAGATGCTTCACCTTACATTGCCCTTGTTGATAAAAATCTTACCCTTTTCTATAGGGGGCCGTGCGAACCAACAAGAGAAACATTATCAAATATAAAAGACTTTTTAGGAGATGGATAAAATGAAAAAAATTATTGTAGTTTTAATAAGTGTACTTTTTCTAATGCCAGTTTTTACAATGAACACCCGTGCCGATTCTTTTGTTACCGTAACGGTAAGTCCCTCGCTCAGGGATTCCATCGCAAGGTATAACATAAGTTTCGTAACAACTGCAGATCTCATAGGCGGAAAAGATGACATTATTATCAAATTCCCGGAAGGAACAACACTTCCCTGCAGCTGCCCTAATAACTGGCATACTGAACAATTCCTTATAAATAACTATAAGCCATCGCGTGTCGGAAAAATGAGTGATATTCCCAATGCAATGTATCTTGAAATCCCGGGCGGAATAACAATTAGCGAAGGGGAAACGGTAAATGTCGAGATAAAAAGTCAGGCAAACATATGGAATCCTAAAACACCGGGATTATATAGTTTAACCCTCTGGACAACAAAGCAGGGTAAAATACAATCAAATGAGTATGAAATCACATCGACGCAGATACAAAATCTTGAAGTCGTAGTAACACCGAACGCGAGCAGCCTCATTGGAGCATACAATATCACTTTTACCACAGGAGGAAAAGGAAATTTATATAATGGCCAGAACATATACATCCAGTTCCCTTCGGGAACTGCCTTTCCAGGTGTCCCTCATAAAAACAGCATCGCAGTAAACGGGATGGAGATTGGAAATGTATCCATCCAGGAAAACATAATGACTATCACTCTTGCATACTCCATCAACAGAAACAGAGATACCACTATTAAGATAGATGGAGGTTTTGGCATAAAAAATCCGCCTGAAAAAGGCATTTACAAGTTAAACGTATGGACAGACAACGAACCGGAACCTGTAGAAACAGAATTTGAAATAAAGTCACAGTATATTGTTTTTACCCAGATTACAATAGATCCACTTGTCCAAGATGGATACAACAATTATTACAAAACAGAGCCCGTAGTAACACTCGTAGGAGAAACAAACACTATAGAAACCATTACAACATTCTACAAACTGGACGAAGGAACTTATTCCGAATATATAGACCCCATCCAGATTCCAGAGGGAATTCATACACTGTATTATTACAGTAAAACGGATACATATACCGAAGAAGAAAAATCTGAAGAATTTAAAATAGATACAACAGCTCCTGTAATTAATATAGAATTCCCCGAAGATGACCCCTACTACACGGGAGAAGAATCAATGCTCCTATACGGAACATTAAGCGAAGATGCACAGCTCTCCATAATGCAGGGATTTGTAACCGTAAAAGACGACCTGACTTTTGCAAAAGAGGTCATGTTAGCTCTTGGAGAAAATAAAATCAACATTTCTGCAACTGACATTGCTGGGAATAAAACATACCAACTGATTACAATAATTCTTGATACAACAGTGCCAATGTTAAGCGTCACATCGCCAAATGAATGGGGCACAATTAAAACAAAAGAAATCACTGTCACTGGCAACGTTTCACCACATAATACCGAAGTCTACATCAACAATAAAAAAGTAAGCGTATCAAATAATGGCGAATTTACCTACTATTTCACGCCAGAAATCCAAGGCAGCCTCATGCCCATAAAAGTAAAAGCCATCTATCCTTTATCAAAAAAGAGCGCAGAAAAAATAATAACGGTAATTTATGACCCTGTCAAAACAATTACTATCACACTCCAGCCTGATAATCCATATATGACAGTCGATGGAGTATCCAGGGAAATAGATCCGGGACGAAGCACAAAGCCTGTAATCATTCCTGAGTGGTCAAGGACGGTCGTTCCAATCAGAGCAATCGTTGAGGCACTGGGAGGTACAATTAGCTGGGACGGTGAAACAAGAAAAGTAACAATCGATTTCAAAGACACAATAATAGAATTATGGATAGACAACCCGGAGGCAAAGGTAAATGGCGTTACAAAATGGATTGATGAAAGCAACCATGCCGTGATGCCGATTATAATAAATGACAGGACGATGCTTCCCCTCCGCTTTGTAGCAGAATCTTTGGGCTGCACAGTAGACTGGGATCCAGACACAAGAACCATTAAAATTAATACTCCGTGACACATAGAAAGCATTTTGCTCTTATATTTGTTTTAGTATGCATATTGCTCCTCTCTTTTCAGTTTACTTCATTGGGAAAAGAGAGGATTCCTATTATATATTTTTCCACCCCGGGATGCGAGGAGTGCGAAATCGCACGAAATTATCTTGAAGCGCTAAAAGAAATCTACCCGGAAATAGAAGTCAGAGAATTTTCTTTATCTGACGATAAAAATAAGGAACTGCTCGCCCACTTCAATAAAGAGTACAATGTTCCTGAAAATAAAAGAAATATTGCCCCTACCGCTTTCATCGGAGAAAAATTTCTCACACGGGAAGAAATCACAAAAAAATTAGAAGGAATAGTCAAGAGCTACAATGCAGAAAAAACCGAATTTATTGAAAAAGTCCTTGAGACAAATAGCGGTGGAAGCAATTACATCATAGAGCTCTTTCAAAAATTTGGCGTGCTTACTATACTGGGGGCAGGCTTTATCGATGGATATAACCCATGCGCCTTTGCTGTGCTCATCTTTTTTATATCCTTTCTCCTTCTCAGAGGTAAAACAAAAAAAAATATTCTATCCGTCGGGCTGTCTTTTATATTTGGATTTGGCCTTTCATATTTCCTGCTTGGCATAGGACTTTTCAAGATTGTATCAGAGTGGCGGTACTTCAATGAGATTGCAAAATGGGTATACCTTGCAACGGCAATAATAACACTTATTCTTGCAATTATTACCATCGGGGACTACATAAAAGCAAAAAAAGGTCATCTCAAAGATATGGCCCTCCAGCTTTCCCGCACAGAAAAAAGGACAATTCATTCCCTCTTGCGTAATCCTAAAGTGCAGGGCATTGCTATCTTCTCATTTCTTGTCGCGTTTCCTGTTTCGATTGTATCGTTTTCCTGCACCGGCCAGACATACTTGCCAACTATTGTTTATATATACAGCATCCCCGCATTTAAGGCAAAAGCAACCCTTTATCTCATCCTGTACAATCTTATGTTTATTCTTCCTCTTGTTGTTGTCGTGTATATAGTGTACATGGGAACAACATCAGAAAAAATAACCGAGTGGTTCACAAATCGCATTGCAGCAATAAAGCTTTGGACAGGTATCGTGTTTATCGTGCTGTTTCTATACTTGATCAACAGAACACTGCTTCTTTTTAATATAATTAGATAAATCTATCCAAGGATATTTTTCAGGTACATTCCTGTATAAGACTTAGGGTTGTCTGCTATTTCTTCCGGCGTGCCCTCTGCAACAACATACCCTCCTTTTTCCCCGCCTTCTGGCCCTAAATCGATAATATAATCAGCTGATTTTACTATATCCAGATTATGTTCAATAATAATTACCGTGTCGCCTTTATCGACAAGGTAGTTCAGCACATCAATAAGTTTATGAACATCGGCAAAGTGCAGTCCCGTAGTGGGCTCGTCAAGAAAATAAATCGTTTTGCCGGTACCTCTCTTTTGAAGCTCCGAAGCAAGCTTCACCCGCTGGGCCTCTCCGCCGGAAAGCGTCAGTGCAGATTGCCCCAGCCTTATATAGCCAAGGCCTACATCATCGAGAAATGTCAATTTACGTTTTATTTGAGGAATATTTTCAAAAAACTTAAGCGCTGTGCTTACGGTCATATCCAGAACATCTGCAATAGATTTCCCCTTGTAGTGAATTTCAAGTGTTTCTTTGTTATACCTCTTGCCTTTGCATACCTCACACGGCACATATACATCAGGTAAAAACTGCATTTCAACCTTTATGTATCCATTCCCCTGGCACGCTTCACACCGCCCGCCTTTTACATTAAAGCTGAACCTCCCTGGCTTATACCCCCTTGCCCTTGATTCTGGAAGTGACGAAAAAAGCATTCTTACAGGCGTGAAAACACCTGTATATGTAGCAGGATTAGAACGAGGTGTGCGTCCAATAGGCGACTGGTCTACGATAACCACCTTATCCACAAACTCTGTGCCTTTCAGCTCCTTGTATTTACCGGGCTGCTCGTGTGGACGATACAGATTTTTCCTTAACGCCTTCCACAATACATCCTGTATCAGGGTACTTTTCCCCGAACCAGACACGCCAGTTATACAAGTAAATGTATGGAGTGGAAAACGCACCGTAATATCTTTTAGGTTATGTTCACTTGCACCAACAAGTACAAGGTGTTGGCCGTTTCCTTTTCTTCTCTTTTTTGGAACAGGCACCTTTAATTCTCCCATCAAATATTTGCCTGTAAGAGACTTTTGTTCATCCAATATATTTGTCAAAGACCCTGTTGCAACAATATATCCACCCTTTTCTCCGGCTCCCGGCCCCATATCTATGATATAATCAGCAGTACGAATTGTCCCCTCGTCATGCTCGACAACAAGCACGCTATTGCCAAGGTCTCGCAGCTCTTTCAGTGTATTAAGCAGTTTCTCGTTATCTTTGGGATGAAGGCCAATAGAGGGCTCGTCTAAAACATACAATACGCCAACAAGTTTCGACCCTACCTGCGTTGCAAGGCGTATCCTCTGTGCTTCGCCGCCGGCAAGCGTAGCGGAAGCTCTGTCCAATGTAAGATAGCCAAGGCCTACATCTAATAAAAATTTTGACCGGTCTTTTATTTCCTTTAATATTTGATGCGATACTAATTTTTCCTGTCTTGTTAATTTATTTGCCATTTCTCTAAAAAACTGATACGATTTTCCGATAGGAAGAGATGTAATATCTGCAATATTCATTTCCTGTATAGTAACGGCAAGCGTTTCTTTTTTTAATCTTTTTCCGTTGCATGCAGGACATTCAGTTCTTTGCATAAATCTTGCATATTCCTCGCGCATTCCCTCCGATGAAGTTTCATTGTATCTTCTCATAAGCAGCGGGATAACGCCTTCAAATCTTACTTTAAAATCATAATTTCTGCCTTCTTTATTTACAAAATGTACCGGTACTTTACGGTCCGAGCCGTACAGAATCACATCAATCTCTTCTTCTTTAAGTTCCCTGAGGGGTTTAAAGATATCAATGGCATTTGCCCGCGCCGTGTCAAGAATAACCTGATACGAAAATGTGTCCATCCCCCTAAACCCTGGTATCGATATCGCCCGCTCTGCAAGAGATTTATTCCAGTCTTTTATAATAAGCCCTGGATCAGGTTCAATTTTAAAACCTAATCCTCCACATTCAGGGCAGGCACCATAGGGGCTATTGAAAGAAAAAAACCGCGGCTCAATCTCTTCCATACTAAACCCACATTTGGGACAAGCAAGTTTTTCTGAAAAAAGATATTCCTCTCCCTCTCGTATAAGGATTTTTACAATCCCGTCTCCCTCTAAAAGCGCAAGCTCTACTGAATCAGCAATTCTTGATTGTTCCTCTTTTGTAACTTTTACCCTGTCCACCACAATGTCTATATTATGTTTTTTGTTCTTGTCCATTAAAATATTTTCATCCAATGAATAGGCAATATCGTCTACCATCACCCTTGCATATCCCTTCCTGAGAAGTTTCTCAAAAAGGGCTTTGTATTCTCCCTTTCTCCCCCTCACAGCAGGTGCAAGAATTTCTACTCTCTCGCCTTCCGCCTTTTCAAAAATCTGCTCCACAATTTCGTCGCTGCTCTGCTTTTTTATGGGCATACCGTCATTAGGACAGTGCGGGATGCCGATCCTTGCAAAAAGAAGCCTTAGATAATCATATATTTCCGTCATTGTTCCCACTGTTGAACGGGGATTTTTACTTCCGCTCTTCTGATCAATAGCAATAGCGGGCGAAAGCCCCCTGATATAATCTACATCAGGTTTTTGCATAACGCCAATGAACTGCCGCGCATAAGCAGACAGTGATTCAACATACCGTCTCTGTCCTTCAGCGTAAAGTGTGTCAAAGGCAAGGGACGACTTTCCAGAACCAGACACTCCCGTAATAACCACCAGTTTATTTCGCGGTATATGCAGTGATATATTTTTTAAGTTATGTGTGCGTGCACCTTTTATATATATTTCGTCGTTCATTCATCCTCTTCAGTTTCATTAATTTCTACTCCCTCGCGTGCAGCTTTGCCCAATTCTGCTTTTGCAGTATAAGTTATAATAACAAAAAATGCAGCAAGGGTAAACAGGTTAATAAAATAAAGCACAGAAAAAATTACAAAATACCAATATCCCTGGACTACACCGCCACCCACTGTCATCAATTTCCCCAGCAGAAAATAGATAATAAATGCGGCAGAAACAGAAAGAACTAAAGTGGTGAAAAATCTCTTAAATGAATATATAAAACCGTGGTAAACGCTTTTCCAAAAACTATCCACGGATAAAAAATACGGAATATGCGCAAAGAAAAAATACACCGCTACTGCTTCAAGAAAGTAAACAAAAGATGCCATATACTGCCCATTCGTAGTATTTTGCGTTAAGCGGATAATTATAGGATTCGCTACAAATAAACCTAAAATGATAAGCGCATAGTTCATAAATATCAGGCCGTAAAAAGATTTTTCGTTTTCCGAAATCTTTATAACCTGCACGGCTGCTATAAAAAGACCTACAAATGAAAGATTTGTAAATACCCTTACATAGCCAAGGAAATTTTTAAAAGTCTGGGTTGCCCCAATAGTAAGCCAGTTTGATGCACCATTAAGTAAGGCAAATAAAATAAGGATGAATAATGTTAAATGAAGATTCTTCCTTGTTTCCTTTTTCTCGATAAAGAATAACACTGCAAGAGTTAAGACAATAAAAATAAAATTGGAAACCATTACTAAAACATCAGCGACGCTTATGGAAGGCATTTTAGCATAAAGAAAGCTCCCCAGACTGCCTGAAAATGAGCCGTACAGAACGCGAAGGATAACAGCGACTGCAACTTCCAGCATAAAGCGCCAGTCAAAAATGTATCTTACAAGTGTCTTGCTTTTTTGTGGTAAAATATTTTCTATCATAAAATTCCCTTTCATTATTTATTTAATGCAACTAAATTATATCTGAATAAAGTTTTTTTCAAACGATTGACTTTATATATGAAGCGGGAACTGGATAAAAAAATAATTAAATTAATCAGGGAAACGGAAATGAAACATTGCATTTTCAGGCAAGAAAGATTATTTGAAAATCTGTCTACTCAAACTTACAGCAAGGCAAAAAACTATTTTGTCACTTCGTGCAAAAGACGGGCAATTTTGTATATATGGTCAGATATTCTTTCCAGGTCTGACAACACATCTACATATATAATACCTGCATCAGGGAAACACACCCCTTGCAAAAGTCTGGATACATGAGCGTCCCTGAATTGTACTTCCATATCATCAATAGATTGTTCAATATCTCCAATTTTTTTGAATACTTTTTTATCCATTTTTTCAAAATTTTCTTCAACAAGTTCAAATTCATTTTTTACAACATCCATCATTGTGTGGAGATCCTTTATTGCAGAAGGAGAAAAGACAATATTGTTGTTAATTTTTATCACCATAAGTTGTGACAAGCCATTTACAATATCTCCAATCCTCTCCAGCTGGCTTGCAATGTTTAACATTAAGTTGACCTTTTTTGAGTGCTCTTCTGACAGCTTCTTTTGCATAAGAAGAGGAGCAAAAGCTTGAATTTCCCTATTTATGTTATTAATGGCATGCTCTCTCATCTTTATTTCGCCGGCAAGTTTCACTTTGCTTCTATCCACCATAAGATAAAAGGTTTCCAGGTTCTTTTTTACTATACCCTTCATTCGCACTATTTCATTAAATAGAGCATCAACTGCAAAAGAGGGCATATTGAGAAGCCTTTTATCCAGATACTTCACTCCGCCTTCTATAATTAATGCTTCGCCTGGTACGAGTTTCTTGATAAGTTTAGAAAGCTGACTTACAAATGGGATAAACGAAAGCGCACATATAATATTAAAAAATGTGTGAGCATTAGCAATTTGCCGCACAAGATCTCCCGATGTCCTTGAAATCAAATTTACATACGGCTTAAATATAATCAGGAAAATAACTGCTCCAATAACATTAAATATGATATGCGAAACAGCAACTCTCCTCGCCTGAACATTTCCGCCTATGCTGGCAAATACTGCCGTAATTGTTGTCCCGATGTTTGCCCCTATTACTAATGCAAAAGCGGCATTTAATGTAATGAGTTTTTGAGCCCCCAATGCCTGCACAATACCAATCGTAACCGATGAGCTCTGCCCAATAGCGGTAAAGCCAGCAGCAACCAAAACACCGAGAATCGGTTTTTCACTAAGGCGGATAAAAAGATTAACAAAATACGGAGATTCTCTCATAAAAGCCATAGAAGCTTCCATAAATTTCATTCCTATGAATATTAAACCAAACCCCATTATAGCACCGCCAATTGCCTTAACACTTTCCTTTTTGACAAGAAATGAAAGCAGAAAACCTACCGCAAAAATAATCAGGCCGTACCTTGTAAGACGGAAAGCAATAATTTGGGCAGTCACCGTGGTTCCGACATTCGCGCCAAAAATGATCCCTAACGTATTTTCAAATCTCAATATCCCGGAGTTTGCAAGGCTTATCACAGTAACCGTTGTGGCAGAACTTGATTGAACAATAGACGTAAAAACTGCACCAAGGCCCAGGGCATAAATTGGCTTCGCTGTAATTTTATCAATAAATTTTTTAAACTCAGTAAAAGCAAAGCCTTCCATGCTTTTACTGGTTAAAGTGATACCGTAAATAAACAGCGTTATGCCGCCAATGAATAAGAAGATATTTTGAATGTTCATAATCCTGTTTTCAGAAACAATTTAGAGACATTATTTATAATAACACCACCAGAATAAAAAACAACAACCAGGCTTCTTTCCATTTAGTCTCCTCTTAAAATCTTCACTTCTTTTATGAGATGTGCAAAACTACTATAATATAATAAATATACGCAAAAATTCAATGCTTTTTAGAAAAATTTCTTTTATATAAGCATCAACTGAAACATTCAAATTAAATTTTTCCTGTTCACTTTTTTTGAACAATGATAAGCAATGCTCCTTTTTTAACCTCTACCTGAACTACATTGGAAACAGCTATATTGCTCAATGTCAATGTTTTTCCTTTGAGAAGCGTTTTCCCGCTTAGCTGATATTTAAGTCCTGAAGTTTTTACCCCTTGCACGACATTTGTCAAAGGATAAAGGGATACTATATTGCCTTTCTTTGTTTTTATTTTCCTTCTACCGCCTGTAATGTATATCTCTTCTCTTTCTTCAAGGATGTATGCGTCTTTCCCTTTTTTAAGAAGCGGGTAAAGAAGAGAAGCATTAAAAAACATATGATCAATTCTTCCATAGAGCATCCCTGAAAGGATAAATGCATCAAAATGTTTTTTCAGTGCAACATTTATTGCAAGATCTGTATCTGAATACTCCTTATCTTCCGGAAATTGCAAGATGTTTACCCCTTTTTTCTTTAAGAGATTTAGCTCGCTGTCCCTTATTGAATCAAAATCGCCTACCACAAGGTCTGGTGTTATGCCACATTTAATAAGTTTGCCTGCTCCTCCATCAACTCCAATAATAAAATCAACTTTTTTTGAAAGTTTTTGGTAGAACAACTTTGAATTACTATTCCCGTTTGCTACAATAAGCACTGTTTTCATTTTTTACCCTCCGAGAACGAACTGCACTAACATTAGCAATATCCTCTTTAAAAATCAAACTAAAGAAAAAAAATGCTAACCCAATCAATCATTTTCATTATATTTTATTATACCGCAAACAAAAATGAAATCCAGCATTTAACATCAAATTGCAATGAAGCAGGAGATTTGCTACAGATACGCCTTAATGCCTGTGCTTTTTCATTCCCCCCCTCTCTCATCAAAAACTTTTCATTTTAATTGCATAAATTAGTTGAACAAAAAAATTTTAGTTCTTTTGGAAAATCCCGTCGATGCATTATATAATCTACTTCTTATACACTATGTGGCAATTTCGTGCTGGCGCATTTTTTTGATAAATTAACAAAACTTGCTAAAATTAGAAAAAAGGAGGTACTATAATGTACGGACAAAATTTTACGGAAATGCCCAATTGGGGATTAGCGATAGGTTGGTTGATAGGGATTTACGGAGCTTTAATTGCTTTTGGTCTTATTATCGCAATTATCACAGCAATCGTCGCTTCCAAAAAGGGAAGAAACGGGTTTGGCTGGTTTTTCATGGGGTTATTTTTAAACTTTCTGGGTCTTGGTTTAATTCTTATTGCACTGCCAAAAAAATACTATGTAGATGAAGAGGAGGAATTTTAGAATACAGAGATGAAAATCTTTATCGATACGGCAAATATAGATGAAATTAAAGAAGCATTTTCCTGGGGGTTTGTGGATGGAATTACTACAAACCCTTCTCTGATTAAAAAAGCAATAACGCATTACAAGGATAAAGGGCAGGACATCACGCTGGAAAACTATGTAAAAAACCTGCTTGTTACAGCTGGTAAAGGCCATTCGGTAAGCCTCGAAGTAATTGGGAATACAGAAGATACAATGTACGAAGAAGGAAAATTGCTATTCAAAAAATTTAATGGTATTGCACAGAATGTTGTAATAAAAATCCCTGTAAACCCCGAAACTTCAGAAAATGGTACGCACAACTTCGACGGGTTAAAGGCAATAAAAAAACTTTCCGCCGATGGAATCCCTGTAAACTGCACACTCATTATGACGCCGTCGCAGGCATTGCTTGCAGCAAAAGCAGGCGCCCGTTATGTAAGTCCTTTTGCCGGAAGAATTGACGATTATCTGCGCTTTCAAAATGAAATTCCCTTCACAAAATCAGACTACTATCCAAAAGATGGGCTTGTTGTTAACGATAAAATTCTGCATGACAACACTATTGTAAGCGGAGTCAGTCTCGTCCAGAGCATTGTTGATATCTTTAAAAACTATGATTTTGCCACAGAAATAATCGCAGCAAGCATAAGAAATGCGACTCAGGCACAAGAGCTTGCAGAGACAGGGGCAGATATCGCAACGATTCCATTTCCCGTATTAAAAGAAATGATTTTTCACCATAAAACAAAAGAAGGAATGGAAAAATTCACAGATGATACAGTAGAGGAGTACAAAAATATATTTGAATAAGCATTTTTTATTTGTAATCTTGACAAGAATACCGCAAAAGGTATTCTTGCGGTAGAAAATATTATGCAACAATTTTTATAGTGCAATAAACTTCAATGAAAGGAGTTATTATGAGGAACATAAGTGAAAAAGAATTCCAGTACTGGGAAAAAACCGGCGATGTAATAGACCAACTCATAGACATCATACTTAATTACCGACAAAGCGGCCATCCAGGCGGATCGCGTTCAAAAAGACACATTTTAGTATCCCTTATGCTCTCAGGGGCAATGAAGTGGGATATAAGAAATCCGGAAAAACGCTTTTCTGACAGATTTATCCTTTCCGCAGGACACACAATACCATTAGTATACACAACACTTGCAGCATTAAACGGCGCTATGGATAAAAAATATAAAGAAACAGGAGATGAAAAATTCGAACTTAGAAGAGACATCACACTTCTCCCGGAAGATTTATTGCAATTCAGAAGAAGAGAGGGATTATCAGGACACGCTGAATTCGGCGGCAAAACACTATTCTTAAAGTTCAACACAGGCCCATCAGGGCACGGACCCACTGGAGCAGCAGGAGAAGCCATCGCTCTAAAACGAGCAGGTGCAGGCAATGTAAAAGTCATTGCGATTGAAGGAGATGCAGGGCTCACGCCCGGGGGAACGCATGAAGCATTGAATTCAGCATGGGCGTTAGGGCTGGACAATCTTTTCCTCCTCATCGACTGGAATAACTTCGGTATTGATGACCATCCCTTAAAAGAAACTGTCTATGGCGGACCTAAAGAATGGTTTAGCTCGCACGGCTGGCGCACACTAAGCACGGAAAAAGGTTCAGATTATAAAGAAGTAACACAGATTATGCTTGACCTATTTGATGATGGAAAAATAGAAAAGCACATACCAAATATGGGCTGTTTCAAAACAAGAAAAGGCAGAGGATACTTAAAATATGACAACAAATCCCACGGTTCACCGCATAAGATGAATTCAGAAGTCTTCTGGGAAACAAAGAAACCTTTCCAGGAAAAATACGGTGTCAAGTTTATAGGTTATGGAGAAGGGGCACCAAAAACAAAAGAAGAAATTTACCAGCAGTTCAAAAAAAATATTGATGTAGCAATGAGCGTTATACTCAGCGACAAAGAACTTGTAGATTATCTTGCAAACCGCCTTGTAGAAATCGGGGAATCAATCCCAGAAACAATCCCTTCGCTGCAGTTGTTAGATGGAAGAGAAAATAATCCTGTCTACGACCCGGTGCTTACTGACTACAAGAATTACCCCGAAGAACTCTACGCAAAGCCAGGCACAGAAGACGCAAACAGGAGCGCGTTCAGCAAATGGGGCGCCTGGGTTAATGGATACTGCGCAAAGAAATATAACAGGCCGCTATTTATAGCAATGTCAGCTGACCTTGCTGACTCTACAAAAATCTCAGGGTTTGCAAAATCTTTTGGTGATTTTCCTGGGTACGGCTGGTACGACAGAAACAAAAATCCTGACGGCGTACTCCTTCCGCAAGAGATTACAGAATTTGCTAACGCAGGTATCTCTGTAGGGATAGAAACAACAAACCTGGCAAAAGACCCGTACAAAGATTTTTCAGGTTTCTACTCGACCAGTTCAACTTACGGCTCATTTGCATATCTTAAATACGGAATGATGAGAGTGTTCTCCCAGATGGCGCAGGATTGCCCCCTAAAAACAGGTAAAACAATATGGGTCGAAGGACATTCAGGCCCAGAGACAGCAGATGACTCAAGGACACACTTCGGTATATACGCGCCAGGAGTAAGGGATATGTTCCCAGAAGGGCAGGTCATAGACCTTATACCGTGGGAACATAACGAAGTACCCGTACTTTTGGGAAAGGCACTGCAGCTTGACGTGCCAATCATCGCTCTTGTCCTGACACGCCCGAGCATTACAATACCGGACAGAGAAGCAATGGGATTGGGATCATATTTTGAAGCAGCTCACGGCGCATACATTCTTAAAGATTTTGAAGAAGGCAAAGAAAAGATGGGCACAGTCATTGTACAAGGCACAAGCTCAACACTAAGCGTCGTAAACATAATAAACAAATTAAAGGAAGCAAATCTTAATGTGCGTATCGTTGCCGCGCCAAGTTATGAACTGTTTAGAAGAGAATCAGAGGAATACAAAAACAAGGTATTACCGTGGAAACAGTTTAACGACGCAATGGTCATCACAAATGAGTCAATCAAGCTGATGTACCACTGGATTGCAAACCCTGTCGTAAAAGAATATTCGCTCTCATGCGACTGGGACAACAGGTGGAGGACAGGCGGTACCCTTGCCGAAGTAACCGAGGAAGCTCACCTTGACGAAAAACATGTCTTCGACGGGATAGAACGCTTTGTAAAAGAAAGAGAAAAAAGAATCTCAAAACTAAAAGAAATCATATAAACCTAAACCGGGGGGCGAAAGCCCCCTTTTTTATTTCTCAATTATTACTCAACCTTTCACAAAATTTCAAAACGAATTGTAAATTTCTTACGCTCAACAACCTCATTAAAAATTTACTCAAAAACTCTCTTAATAAGTTTGGAAATATTTTATAAAGGAAATATAATATTATAAATAAATTGTATTTAATCATATAATTTATATATGAAATTTATATATGAAGAGGAAAGAAAATTAAGAACTATAATTCCTAAAAGGATAAAGCGAAATAGGTGAAAGACAAAGAAAAAACTAAAGAGCAATTGCAAAATGAATTAACAGAATTGCGAAAGAAGATTGCTAAGTTAAAAGCAGCGAAAAAATTCGTAAAATCTGAAGAAATCTACCGTTTAATTGCTGAAAATTCAAGCGATGTGATTACTTTACAAGATTTTAATTTACAGGCAAGATATAGGTATGTCAGCCCTTCCGTTAAAGATACCGTCGGATATGAACCTGAAGAATTAATCGGTAAATCCCCTTTTAAATTTATCCATCCTGATGACAAAAAGAAATTATTGCCAATTTTAAAAAACTATGTTAATACTAAGATAAAAAAACTCTTAACTGGAAAAGAATTCCCTACTACCAGGCGAATTGAATTTCGTTTTAAAGACAAAGAGGGAAACTGGCACTATATTCAAAACACCGGAAATACTATAGGGAACCAGCTGCTTTTTGTCTCTAGAGACCTCACTGAAATAAAGAAAACTGAAGAAGCATTACGACAAAGCCAGGAAGAATTTATCAGTATATTCAAAAACAGTCCCGAGGCTCTGGTCTATCTGGATGAAAAAGCTAATATCTTAGATATTAGCTACCGCTTTACCGAACTTTTCGGATATACTTTAGAAGAGATAAAGGGAAGAAACATCGATGAAGGGACGATTCATCCCTTAAACAAGATAGAGGAAGGAAAGAGATTAAGTAAAAATCGCGTTGAAGGACAATCTTTAAACTATGAAACGGTAAGAAAAAAGAAAGACGGGACTTTATTTCCGGTACATATCTCTTCTGCTCCGGTAATAATAAACAAAAAAAAGAATGGTTTTATCTCAGTATATCAGGACATCACCAAACGTAAACAGAGCGAGAAAATACAAGAGATCTTATACGCTATTTCTAAAGCTGCCGGCTCCCACATATCCTTAAATGAACTCTATAAGTCTATACATCAAGAACTGGGTGCTCTCATCGATGCCACCAATTTCTTTATCGGATTAGTCGATGAGAAAGAAAATAAAATTTCCTTCCCCTACCATGTTGATGAGAAGGATGATGATTTCCCTATCCTTAATTTTAACGAATCCAGTTCTATCACTGCCTGGGTACTCAAGACTGGCCAGCCCTTACTGCTCACCCAGAAAAAATTTGGGGAAATGATAGATAAAGGAGAGCTAAATCTCATAGGTACCGGCACCGACAAGTCTATCTGGTTAGGATCGCCTCTAAAGATAGGCGATAAAACAATCGGGGCTATAGCTGTCCAGAGTTACACTAACCCCGAGCTTTATTCTGAAAAAGACATCAAGCTTCTAGAATTCGTTTCCTCTCAGGTGGCCACAGCCATCGAGCGTAAACAAACTGAAGAATCCCTACGACAAAGCCAGCAGGAATTTGCCAATCTATTCAAAAACAGTCCCGAGGCTCTGGTCTATTTAGATGAAAACAGCAATATCATAAATATAAACCCCCGCTTTACCGAGCTTTTTGGCTATACTTTGGATAAAGTAAAAGGTAGAAACCTCAATAACGGTATGATTCATCCCCCAGGCAAGACGGAAGAAGGAAAAAATTTGGATAAAATAGCATTATCTAAAGGCTATTTTAATTATGAAACTATCAGAAAAAAGAAAGACGGAACTTTATTTCCAGTATCTATATCCGGCTCCAATATAGT
>JAUXIC010000066.1 GCA_030621215.1 Caldisericota bacterium | reverse complement strand
CATGCCGTAGCGCGCGTCATTGCAAGGCCGTTTACAGGAGATGGGGGGAAAGGATTTACAAGAACGTCGGAACGAAAAGATTATGCCTTAAAACCGACCGGCACAACCGCAATGGATTTATTAAAAGAAAGTGGTAAAGAAGTAATGGGAATAGGCAAAATACATGATTTATTCGCAGGAGTGGGCCTTACAAAAAGTACCCACACAGACAACAATGCAAATGGAATTGCAAAAACAATCGAATTTATAAAAAAGGATTTTAGCGGACTTCTCTATATAAATCTCGTGGAATTTGATTCGCACTGGGGCCATCGAAGAAACTATGTGGGATATGGAAAAGGATTAAAAGAGTTTGACAATGCCCTGCCTGACATATTAGGCAGTATGAAAGAAACAGATGTTTTGTTTATTACAGCAGACCATGGATGTGACCCAACGTTTAAGGGACATACAGACCATACAAGAGAATTCGTTCCCATTATGGCGTACGGAAAGAAAATTAAAAAAAATTACAACCTCGGGTTAAGAAGCTCATTTGCCGATTTAGCGGATACAATCACAGAAATCTTTGAATTAAGACATCTAAACGGAAAGAGTTTTGCAAAAGAGATTGTTATAGAATGAACCACTCCGTAATAGAAGGGCCGCTAACTCTGGAAATCAAAAGAGGATTTAACAATGATGCAGTAATGGGAGGACTGGATAGTTTCATACTCAATAAAGTAAACACACTATCCCTCTCTAACGCAAAAAAAGAAAAAATAAAAACCCTCTTTACCGGTTATAAGGATGCATCCAAAGAAGAGAGAAAAAATATCGTAAACGGAGTTCTTTCTCTCCTAAAGGAAACAAAATCAAAGCCCAAGCAGGAGCAATTTATATCAATATCGGAATTACACACCCCTGTGCAGTATATGAAAGGCATAGGCCCACACCTTGCTTCAGTCCTAAAAAAGCTTGGGATACGGGAAATAATAGACTTGCTGTACTATTTTCCTAAAGGGTACCTTGATTTACGGAATATCAACAAAATTGCCTATCTTAAATCGGGAGAAATTGCATTAATAAAAGGCAAAGTCATAAAAACATCAGAAAGAATGAGCAGGATAAAAATTTTTTCTGCTGTTATCTCCGATGGCACGGGTTATATCACTGCAGTTTGGTTTAATCAGTCTTACCTCAAAAATATACTGAGAGAGGGAACAGTCGTCATGCTGTCAGGCAAAGTACAATTTATGTATGGAAAGTGGGAAATGCCTTCGCCTAATTATGAAATTGTCCAAACAGACAAGGAAACAACACATTCAATGCGTATAATCCCTGTATATTCCTTAACCGAAGGAATTTATCAAAAGACATTGAGAAATAAGATAAAAAAGACAGTCGATACATACGCGCCACTCATTTATGATTACCTGGACCAACAAATCATTAATAAATTAAACCTTACTTCCCTGGATAAAGCTCTGTACGATATACATTTCCCTAAAAATTTTGAATCGCTGGAAAAATCAAAAGAAAGGTTGATCTTTGATGAATTATTTGAACTGCAAATACTTTTAGGACTGAGAAAAAAAGAAATTAAAAGCTCAAAAGGTATAATATTAAATGCAACACCCAAAGATGTCCGGGAATTTCAAGAACTCCTTCCTTTTACGCTAACAAAAGCACAACTCAAAACAATGAATGAAATTATAAAAGACTTTGCTTCTGAAAAACCAATGAACAGGCTCTTGCACGGCGACGTAGGTTCAGGTAAAACAGTCGTGGCACTGTTTGCACTGCTCATTGCAGTAAAAAATGGATATCAGGGAACAATAATGTCTCCGACAGAAGTGCTCACCCAGCAAACATTTAATGTCGCAGAAAAAATTTTGAACAAAGCAGATATAAAAATAGCACTGCTCACTTCCGGAACAAAGAAAAAGGAAAGAAAGGAAATACTCGAAAACATAAAAACAGGAAAGATAAATATATTAATAGGGACACACGCCCTGATACAGCACGATGTCACATTCAAAAATCTTGCAATATCAGTTGTGGACGAGCAGCACCGTTTCGGTGTATTGCAAAGAAGTAATTTAAAAAACAAAGCAATGCTTCCGCATACGCTTGTTATGAGCGCAACGCCGATTCCAAGGACCCTGGCGCTTACGATCTATGGCGATCTGGACATATCGCAGATAAGAGAAATGCCGAAAGGAAGAAGGCCCGTATTGACAAAAGTGCTTATAGAGAACAGCAGCGGAGCATACACTAAACTCGTGCAGGAGTTAAAAGCAGGAAGAAAAGGATATATTGTCTGCCCCCTAATAGAAGAGTCTGAAAAAAGTGAATTGCAATCCGTGCAGGAAAAAGCAGAAAGATTGAAACAAACATACCTAAAAGATTTTAACATTGGCACTTTGCATGGCGGATTGAGCTCTGCTGAAAAGAATAAAATTATGAAAGCATTTAAGTCAGGGGAAATATCTGTTTTAGTATCTACCACAGTCATAGAAGTAGGGGTAGATGTATCTGATGCAACAGTAATGATTATAGAAGATGCCGATCATTTTGGGCTTGCGACACTGCACCAATTAAGAGGCCGGGTAGGACGAGGCAAAGCACAATCCTGCTGCTTTCTCATAACACAAAATAACAAAGAACAGGCCCTGAACAGATTGCGTGTTTTAGAAAAAACATCAAACGGCTTTGAGGTTTCGGAAGAAGATTTAAAATTAAGAGGGCCGGGAGAACTGCTCGGACTAAAACAACATGGCCTACCCGAATTCAAAATCACCTCACTGCTAAGAGAAAAGGATATGAAGCTGTTAGAAATTGCAAGAGAGCAGGCACAGCTCACTATAGAAAACAAAATTCAATGGGAAAAAGAAAAAAAAGAAGAACTGATAAAGCTCCTTAAAAATAAATTTAGCGAGAGAGAAGAACTGGTAGGTATAGCCTAATGAGAATAATAACAGGGAAATTCAAAGGGAAAGCTCTCTTTTCGCCGCCAAAGAATATAGCGCTCAGGCCCACAAGCGACAAAGTAAAGGAGGCAATATTCGATACAATAAGAGACGCGGTAAAGGATAGTTTTTTCCTGGATCTCTTTGCTGGCTCCGGCGCCGTAGGCCTTGAAGCATTAAGCGAGGGAGCTAAATTTATTGTATTTATCGATAAAAACGGAGTAGCAATCCAAACATTGAAAAAAAATGTATATCTACTTTCCGCTCAAAACGATGTTTCAATCATGAAGAGAGATGTTCTTGCCACACTCAAAAATTATCAAAAAATTGAGGAAAAAATAACAGAAAAATTTAATATCATATTCCTTGACCCGCCGTTTCCATCTCTTCTGGCAGGAAAAGTAGTAGAAATGCTTTCAAACTTTCCGCTGCTAAAGAATGATTCCATTGTTATCGCGGAACACGGAACAAGAGAAAAACTTCCACAGGAAATTGTAGGAAAAAACACCTTAGAAAAGATTAAAGAAAAAAAATACGGGAAAATTGCCGTAACGTATTATAAAGTATTAATCCGGGAATCTAACAACACCAAAAAATAGCCTGTAATATGCTAAATCGCGTAACAATAGGCAAAAATCTTACGTAAGGTCTAAAATAGTATTACAAAGCTTATCTGCAATACCGATAAACTCATCTGTTCGCGGGGCATTGCTAAATTTTATACTGACAAATTGGGCGCTCAGCTCCTTCACTTCTTCGTTTAATTTTTTAAGATGGGCAGCCTTTGTTTTATATGTCCCGTTAATCTGAGAAATGACAAGCTCGCTGTCCGATATCAAAAATGCCTTGCTTATGTTCCTGTTCCTTGCTTCCCGTAGTGCTGAAATAATCGCCCTGTACTCTGCAATGTTATTTGTAGCACTGCCTATATATTCTGCGGAAAGAAAAATCACTTTACCTTTCTCTGTAAAGATAAAAGCAAAAGCACTTTCTCCGGGATTCCCCCGTGATGCACCATCCGTATAAATCTTAATCATCCGCCATTGCCTCCTTAAATAATTCTGGAATCTCTTCTCCTATGCCTATGAGATGAATCTCTTTGAGTGTCGTCTTATTATTTTCAAGATATTGCTTAATGGTCTTGTATATAATCTGCGTTCCTCTTTTCTTTGGAAAGCCAAATATTCCGCAGCTTACAGCCGGTATACTTATGCTCTTCAATTTATATTTTGTCGCAATTTTTAGTACAGAAAGAACCGCATTCCGGAGCTTGTCATTTTCATTTCCCTCACCCCAAACAGGGCCGGCAGCATGAATTACGTAGTTTGCTTTGAGGTTCCCGCCGCTTGTAATAACTGCCTCGCCTGTTTTAAGAGGGCCTTTCTTTTGAATAATACTGTCGCTTTCCTCCTGTATGACAGGCCCGCCTTTACTTACAATAGCGCCAGCAACGCCTCCGCCATGAGAAAGATATCTATTAGCAGCGTTTATAATTGCGTCAACCTCTTCTTCTATAATATCCCTCCGGACAGCTTGTATTTTTACTCCTGTTATTTCTTTCTCGTATAATATTTGCATAAGCTATCCTGCATTTAAAAATTTTATAATCTCTCTCATAAATGCAGGTAGATCGGATGGAGTTCTCGATGTAATAAGATTCCCGTCAACAACAACCTCTTCATTCACATATTTAGCGCCTGCATTTTTTAAATCATCTTTTAT
>JAUXIC010000023.1 GCA_030621215.1 Caldisericota bacterium | reverse complement strand
ATTACTCCCATCCAATCTTACTGTCATTTGTATTTTGCTTCTATTAAATTATTATTAAAAATGCGAGTGAAGGCAATCTCGCATAATGCAGATAGCCTAAATAGCCACATAATGTTAAGGAATAAAGTATATGGATAGGGGAGAGCATGTTGGCCTAAAGATTTTATACTTGGAGAAAAGTTATGACGAAATACCCTTCTCTTTGATAATTTTCTCAAAATAATTTGGAAATCCTTGTAAAGGTGGATAAAATAAAAAAAAAGGGGGTGAATAATTATGTTTAGAAAACTAATTTTAGTTTTCATTATATTTACTTTATCCTTGTGTCTCGTCTGGAACTCATTTTATCTGAAAAACTACTCATTTAACGGGATTAATTTGGAGGAGGTAAAAGCTTATTCAAGTAGAGCTGTTAACTACTGGGTTAAAGTATTTCGTGGAGGGGGAAGCGACCAAGCGTACGCTGTGACGCAGACATCTGATAAAAATTATGTTATAGCTGGAAGAAGCAACTCTTTTGGTCTTGAAAATCCTGATCTTGGAGACTATGATGTGCTTTTAATTAAACTTTCTCCATTGGGCTCCATTATTTGGAGCAAACTCTTTGGGGGCACGAAATTCGATGAGGTATATGCAATTCAAGAAACTTTTGATAAAGGTTTGCTGCTTTTAGGTTCTACCAAATCCTTTAATGTTGGGTTAAAAAATGCATTGATCATTAAACTTGACGAAGATATGGAAATTCAGTGGGCAAAAACTTTAGGCAGTAATAAAATTAATGCGTTTGAACAAACCTCAGACAAAGGTTTTATACTTGCTGGAAGCTCGACACTTTCAACTTTAGGTGGCTCTGACGCAATCCTAATAAAGATAGATAAGGAAGGGAGAATTGAATGGTCAAAGATCTATGGCGGGAGTCAGAATGAAGAAATCCGCTCGGTCCATCAAACAATTGATGGAGGTTTTATAATGTCAGGTTCAACAAATTCATTTGGTTTTGGAGGGTCTGATTTTTTTATTACAAAATTAGATCAGGCAGGAAGTACTGAGTGGGCAAGAGTATTTGGTGGATCAAGTAATGATGTTTCGATATCAGCTTTTAAGACTTCAGATGCAGGCTATTTGATAGGCGGCTATACATACTCTTTCGGAACTGGAAATGTTGACGCACTTCTTATGAAACTTGACTCAAACGGCAACCCAATCTGGATAAAGGTATTTGGGCAGGAAAATTATGATATGCCTCGTTCTATTATTCCTGTTTCGGGTGGAGGATTTGTTATAACAGGTGGAAGAAAGGATCCAGATTCCAACGATTTGGATATTTATGTTTCAAAATTCAATCAAGACGGCAATGTTCAGTGGACAAGCATATTTGACGGAAACAATGACGAAGAAGCATTATCAATAGCTCAAACAAATGAAGATGATTTAATTGTTGTTGGATGGACTAAATCCTTTGGCTCCGGAGATTTAGATTTCATTGTATTGCGAATGGATCCAGATGGAGATATTGAGTATTGTGGGGATTATATTAAAAAGCGAGTGATTGAGAGTAAATCGGAGATAGTAAACGGTAAAATTATTTCTCTTGACTCCGAAGACATCACAGGTAAATTTTTTTCCAAGACCCGGTACATTGCAGGTAGCACTACTAATGTTGTAGTAAAAGATATATGTCCCGTTATTCATGCTATTTCTGCATCTTCTGGTTATGGTGGAAAAATTATGCCGTCTGGCAAAATTGAGGTTGTAAATGGCGAAGAAAGAACTTTTATAATAAAAGCTGATGAGGGTTTTAAAATTAGTGCAATACTTATAGATGGAAATCCAATTACAATAACAAGCGATCAGGAACAACATTATACTTTCACTAATGTACAAAAGGATCATACAATAACTGCAGAATTCGAAAAAGTGATTGATAAAAAGATTACGATTATAATACTGCAACCCGATAACCCAATGATGACCGTGAATGGGAATCTTCAGGAAATAGATCCTGGGAGGGGCACAAAACCTGTTATCATTCCTGAATGGAGCAGAACAGTTGTTCCGATCAGAGCAATTGTTGAAGCACTTGGAGGAACAATCGGGTGGGATGGAGTAGAGAGAAAGGTAACTATTAACTTCAAAGATACAACGATAGAATTATGGATAGATAACCCGCAAGCAAAAGTAAATGGGATAGGTAAATGGATTGATGAGAGTAACCATAATGTAAAACCGATTATAGTAAATGACAGGACAATGCTGCCTCTCCGCTTTATTGCAGAATCTCTCGGCTGTGAAGTTGAGTGGGATCCCAATACAAGGATAATAACGATAACACATCAGGAATAAACTTCAAAAAAGGGGAGGCTTGCCCCCCCTTTTTTTTCTATGTTTTTTCATTTTCCGAAACAATTTTCAAATCTCTTAAAATAATTTGGAAATCCTTGTAAAGGTGGATAAAATGAAAAGATGAAAAAAATTAAAAACATACCAAAATTTGACAGACCCAGAGAGAAATTACAGAAAAAAGGCGTCAAAGCACTTTCAAATCTTGAGCTGATGACTGCTCTACTTGGGAAAGGCGTAAAAGGCAGGGATGTATTCCGGGTAGCAAAGGATGTATTGAAAGTAGCCGAAAATGATTTTGATAACTTAACAGTTGAAAAATTAGAAAAAATTGATGGCATAGGTCTGGCTAAGGCCTGTCAGATATTATCTGCTATTGAACTTGTAAAAAGGTTGTTGACGAAAGATAGTATAAAAATCAGAACTGCTAAAGACATTGTAAAATTAGTAGAAGAATTAAAGGAAAGAAAACAAGAATATTTTCTTACATTCACATTGGATGGTGGGGGCAATTTAATCCGAGAGAGAACGGTATTCATAGGAACACTAAATCAAAGTCTTGTTCACCCGAGGGAAGTCTTTGCAGATGCCATAACAGACAGAGCAGCAGCTATCATTTTTGTGCACAACCACCCCTCAGGAAATCTTACTCCGAGCAGAGAAGATAAGCTAATAACAAAAAGATTAATAGAAACCGGGAATATTGTTGGGATTAATGTTCTTGACCATATTATCGTAAGCAAAAACGGGCATTTTAGTTTTAAAACAGAAGGAATTCTTGAAGAGGAAAATGACGATACGCGATGATTCATATTTTTCAATAAATAGAGCTGGACTTTAGTTTTAGAGAGATTTTTGAAGCGAAAGAAGAACTAAGGGGACCAAATTTTAAAGTTAGATCCAAGCTAATATTAAAAAGGGGGGAAAGACATGCTTAAAGATTTAGTAAGCAAAAATAGGAGTTACCGTAGATTTTACCAGGAAGTTTCGGTAAAGCGAGAGACTTTGGAAGAGCTTGTTGATCTTGCAAGGCTTTCTCCGTCTGCGCGAAATGTTCAGCCACTGAAATATATTCTTTCCTCTGACCCTAAGAAAAACGCCTTGATATTTCCTCATCTTGCTTGGGCTGGATATCTTAAAGACTGGGCAGGCCCAGAAGAAGGCGAGAGGCCATCTGCGTATATTGTTATTCTTGGAGATACTGAATTGAGTAAGTTTTTTGCGTGGGATTTGGGGATAGCGGCTCAAAGCATCCTTTTAGGAGCTACCGAAAAGAGTTTGGGTGGATGTATGATTGCCTCCATTCAAAAGGATAAGCTGCGCCAAGCTCTGAATGTGCCGATTCGATTTGAAATACTCCTTGTTATTGCCCTTGGAAAACCTAAAGAAATTGTAGTGATCGAGCCTGTTAGCCTGGATGGAGATATTAAATACTGGAACGATAGTAAGGGAGTGCATCACGTACCAAAACGTTCATTGTCTGAACTCATAATTGATTAGCCGGAATACCGGAATAAAAAGGAGGCAACTATAATGACTTTAAAAGAAAGATTAACTGAAATAAGCAAAAGTCTTCCTGCTGAATTTAAAGAACAGAAGGATGGGTCTCTTATTCTCCAGTTTGTTGTTGCCGAACGAAAAGTGTTCCTTTCGAAGAAAAAACTTACATACAGGTGCAGGGCAAGAGTTAATGATGAAAAAAAGAAAGTGACATTTTTTGAAATACTGCGCGAGTCAAGTGTGGGGCTATCTGGCGGCGCAGGTGTCGGGTTCACAAAAGAAACATATGGAGTTAGGGGGAAGGAAAGGGAAGGCAACATAGAGGAACAATCAAGGTTGTTTGGCAAGGATTACAAGTATTCTTTTGATTACAAAAAGATTAGAGAAACTATAAAGGATGAAGCTGAAAAAGTGGGCTATTCTTTTTCGGTGCACCTTTTGGAAAAACTTGTTTGATTTTAAAAGTGCAAATACGATTGTAATTGTACCGTAGGCAGAGATTTTTTAACATTTATTGAGCTTATCTAAAATATTTGGAGAGTAGAATTTTGACTACTTAACTTAAATTAAAATGTGTGCGATAATTCGTACTTTTGCACTGCATTCACGTTCAGCCCATTTTTTGAATCTTTTAATATTCATTTTCTACCCATCCCATTAGCGCCAATTACATATAACGTTCTGAGCGTATCTGAAGTTGCCGAAGGCAATTTAGGCGAAGCATTGCAAATACGCTGTTATTGGAGGTGGCACATATAGAATTGTCACTCCTTTTCAATTGTTTTCAAGTTCTTTATCAATAACCTTTTGTAACCGACCAAAGGATAGTGATTTTTGACTTCCAGTGGCTGCCATATAACCTTTTGTTAAATCTTCAACAGTGGACTCCAAAAGTACCATGAATTGTGTGTAAGCAAATTCCCGCTTTAGATCACCCTCTTTCTCACCGAAGACAATGGATAAGAGGCTTTCAATCATTTGGTCCATCCCGTATAACTTTAGATGCAGCAATTCATGAATTACCAACTCTTCAAGATTTGTACACTTTGGAGTATGGTTTACTAAAAGAGTTGCTTTCTTATCCTCCAAATCAATTTTTATGTCTCCGGATTTTCTCCATTTGGTTTTAACTATTTTGATTATTATGTCCCAATCCCTTAATCTTAAGATATCCTGCCATTTGTTTAGGTATTTCTCTATCTCTTCTTTTTTAATTTTCATCTTTATATCCTCCCATTCAATTACTTCTTTACCCTAAAGCTATTTCTGATAACGCTTTTAGCATATACGAAATTTCAGCGTAGTCAAAATTTGAGTAAACGAGTGCAAGGAGGCGAAACTGTATATGCTGTGTTATCGAAAGTTGTCACTGTACCCTGCTTCATATTATTTCTCTCCTTCGCACAGTGTAAACTCTTCCCGCTGTTTGTCAACCAAATATTTAATTCCTTTCTCTTTAATTTCTATCAAGTTTTCGATGCAATGAAATTTTATAACTTCTGGTTTAGTCTTCAATAATTTATACGGAAATCCGGAACACTCAATAAACAAATTAAAATCTTTACAGATGACATTTTATCCAGCGCACAAACAGCGTTAATTCTCGAATTAGGCGCAACAGGACATTGTTTCAAAAACGATTACTTGATTCTAGCGTTATTTGATTGTTTTATTTTAATGTGTAAAATTATTGTACATCTTTCTTCTACAATACGGAACTTTTTTACGAGTTGCCTGTCTAAAAGAAAAGGAGGTATTGAGAATGAAAAGGATAATTAGTAATCGCAAATTGAGGTTTGCCATTGTTGTACTTATTGTGGGGATGATGTTGATCAGTGGGTGCAGCAAACAGCCAGTGTCCGATCAAGAGCCATCTTCACTGAAGACGGAGCCTGTTGATTTATCTAATATACAAACCGAAAAATTAAGTTTTGTGAAACACTACTTTTTGAAGCCTCTTGATATAGCAGTACAAGTTCCTCAGTACAATTTGCCACTTGAGACAAGCGGGATTTTAAACTTTAATAGTTTTCTGTCAGAGATTAAATTGAGCGACGAAGCGCTTAAAAAATTACAGGCGAATGGTTTTGTTGTTATTGACAATCCGTTTAACCCCGGCGAAGAAGATATTACAGAGCCATACAAGACCTTAAAAGATGCAGAAGTGCCTGTTTTTATTACATCTGATTCTTTACTGCATCTTTACCATATCCAGTTTGATGAAACTTTAAGACAGATAGAGGAGCGGGAATTTTACGGTGATATATGGAAGATCAGCAAAATTTTATTAGAGGATTCGATTGAGAAATATAAGAATTCTACAGGAGACCTTAAAGAGGCATCGAGAAGAAGTGTTGCGTATTTTGCAGTCGGCCTTGAACTTTTAAGACCAAAGATAGACCAGGTCAAAAAGCAGGAGGAGGGTATGGAGGATGACGTATTTTTTACTCCTGAGGAAGGAAAAGAGTATACTTTTACAGTTCCTGATTTCGTAAAAGTAGATGTTGAGAAGGAATTAAAGTTAATAGCAAAGCACGAAGGATTCCATGAATCTCCCATTTTTATTTACAATGAAGATTATTCACAGTATGTGCCGAGAGGGCATTACACGCGATCAGAAAAATTGAAGAATTATTTTAAGGCATTTATGTGGTACGGAAGGATAAGTATGATACTCAAAGGAAGCCCGGATATACCTCCCGGGGAAACGGATCAGAATGACAAAAAAGGTTTTATCTCTGCTTATGATGCTAAAATTCAGACAATGCAGGCCTGCCTTATTGCATCTATATTTGCTGAAAATAAAGAGGTGAAAGATAAGTGGGACAGGATTTATTTAGTTACAGCCTTTTATGTTGGGTTGTCGGATGACCTCGGTCCTTATGAATATCTTAAGGCAATGAACGATGTGTTTGGCGATAAATTCGATCCAAACGATTTAACTGACAGCACTATAATGAAACTTAAAACAAAACTGGCAGAGTATAGGACTCCTGAAATTTATGGCGGAACCGGGATGCAATATGTGAGTGCTGCTGGCGGTCCTGATGAAGTTCTGGCGAATACCCAGGGTTTCAGATTAATGGGGCAGAGATTTATCCCGGATTCTTATATGTTCCAGAACCTTGTTTTTGGATATGTCACTAAATATCTGGGGAATAAAGAGCCTTTTACAATGGTTTTTATTGATGGTGTTGGTCCTGCCAGAGGATTTCCAAGAGGACTGGATGTGATGTCCTTGCTTGGGTCAAAGCGAGCGATGGAGATTTTGCAAGAAGGAGACGATACGAATTATGAGGGTTATGCAGAACAGTACGCAAAACTGAAAGAGGAATTTGATGGTTTTACTGCAGAGGAATGGAATAAAAATCTTTATTGGTCCTGGCTTTATGCACTAAAACCTCTATTGCAGGAGTATGGGAATGGTTATCCGACGTTTATGCAGACAAAAGCGTGGCAGGATAAAGAGCTATCTACCTGCCTCTCTTCGTGGGCAGAGTTGCGGCATGATACTATTCTTTATGCGAAGCAGAGCTATACTATGCTTGAAAAGTCTATTGCCCCTCCACCATCGGAGAAGCCTGTTGTTGGCTATGTCGAGCCGGTACCGGAGTTCTATAACAGGCTATTAACTTTGACGCGGATGACAAATAAGGGCTTAAGTGATATGAACGTTCTGGATAGTTCTGCAAAATACCGCCTGGAAAACCTGGAGAAAATACTTGAAAGGTTAATAGATATATCTGCGAAAGAATTAGAGAACAAAGAATTAACAGAAGAAGATTACGAGTTTATTAAGAATTTTGGAGAGGAATTGAATGGAGTTATACAGGATGTTGATGATAAAGCCAAGAAAACAACTATTGTTGCAGATGTCCATACAGATGGCAACACAGGACAGGTTCTGGAAGAAGGGAATGGCTACGTTAAGCTAATCATTGTTGCGTACAAAGTTCCTGATGGCAGGATTCTTGTTGGCGCAGGGCCGGTAATGAGCTATTATGAATTTAAGCATCCGATGCAAAACAGACTGACAGATGAAGAGTGGAGGGATATGCTTAAATTTAATCCTCCGGAAAGCCCGGAATGGGTTTCTGATTTTTCCGGGTGATAATAATTTAAGCGATAACATATATAGTTAAACTGAACACTGGTGCCAAGCACCAGTGTTCAGTTTTTGGTTGTTTTACTGTTTATACGTGACTACCACCTTAAGCAGGATTTCCTGTCAAAACATTTCCTTATGTAAGCCAGACGTTTTATTGACACTACCGAACTAACTTATATAATAAAATATGATAAGAACAAAGATAAAATTTTTACGGGCAAAACTAAAACTGTAAGTGCGCAGGATATATTCAAATGTACTTTTGCATTGGAATGTGTTTTGCTAGACTTTTAAGATAGATATATGTTATGACCTTAGGGGGTAATAAATGCATGTTCAACGATATTACGATGTAAGAGAATTTCTTCAAAGTGTTGAAACCTTTCTTGAAAGAAGCGAAGCAGTCAATAACTTACCCTTAGGAATTCTTTTTAGATTCGAAAAAGAATCAAAATTAACTAAGCAAAAAGCTGAACCATTTTTTGCCTTAGTCGAACACAAGCAAGACATTATATTTGTAATGTTAATGACTCCACCTCACAATATGATTGTTTATGGGGAAGGGAATAATTTAGATGTGGCAATAGACCAGTCTATTTTGTTTTTGCGAAAAGAAGAGATTTTGGTTCCCGGGGTTATTGGCCCATGTGTGATAGCAAAAAAATTTGCGTTTTTATGGGCTAAAGCTGCAGATTGCACGCCAATTATTAAAATGGAACAGATGATATACCGGCTGGATGAAGTAAATGAAATTGAGCTGAGTTCCGGGAGGTTAATCCCTGCAACGCAAAAAGATATTGACCTTGTTGCAAACTGGATATTCGAATTTTCTAAGGTTACACTGGAAACAATAAGCCTTGCTGAAGCGCAGAAGAAAGCAGAATTTGCTGTTAAAGAATCTTGTGTATTTTTATGGGAAGACGAGATTCCTGTATCCATGGTTTGGAAAGCCAGGCCTACGAAAAACGGAATTGTTGTAAGTGCTGTTTATACGCCTCCACAGTTTCGAAATAGAGGATATGCCACATCTTGTGTTGCTTCATTGAGTAAGTTATTGCTCAGCGGGGGTTACAGATTCTGTAGTCTTTATACAGATCTTTCAAACCCTACATCTAACAGCGTTTACAGAAAAATAGGATATCGTCCGATAGAGCCTTCGATTGTTTACAGTTTTCAGGCTTCGCAGACTTAGAGAAGGCACAACGGGGCATTGTTTCTAAAAAGTATCGTCTTACGCCTGGAGTTTTTGAGCGCTTTAACATTTTGATAAAGCGGATATAGTGTTATTATTAGAAGGAATAAGAAATCTTTGAAGGAGGGGGAGATGGCTAAACAAATTGGATGTTGCGGGATCATTTGCAGTGAATGCCCGGCATTTGAGGCAACTCAGGCAGATGACGGTAATAAAAGAATTGAAGTTGCAAGAAAGTGGTCTGAGGAGTTCAAGACAGAGATCAAGCCCGAATACATTAACTGCGATGGATGCATGTCGGAAAGCGGGAGATATTTTAGTTACTGTCTGGAATGTGAAATTCGGCAATGCTGCAGAGCGCACCACTTTGTTAATTGCGCTTATTGTAGTGAATATCCCTGTGAAACGCTGAGTAAATTTTTTGAAATGGTACCTGAGGCAAAGATAACACTTGATAGTATCAGGGATGATATTAATACTATCTAACTTTTGGTAATAATATTTTTAACTGTTATAATTGTTTAACTGTCAGATATTGATAAAAATGGCATTTAAGACTAATGAAGCAAGGAACAAATTTTTGAAAGGGTAGGGTAAAATGCAATATCGTAGATTCGGCAAAACAGGTGTAAAAGTATCAGCGCTTGGTTTTGGTTGTATGCGTTTCCCAACATTGGGGGACGATAATTCACAGATAGATGAAACTCAGGCAACTGAGATGTTGAGGTATGCTATAGAGAGCGGAGTTAATTATATAGATACAGCGTATGTTTATCATGGTGGAAAGTGCGAAAGTTTTGTAGGTAAAGCACTGCAAGGCGGATACAGGGAGAGAATATATCTTGCAACAAAAATGCCTGTGTGGCTTGTAGAAAATTATGGAGATTTTGATCGTTTTTTTGATGAACAGCTTGAAAAACTTGGGACGGATCATATTGATTTTTACTTAATGCATGCGCTTAATAAAGAACGGTGGGGAAAAATTGTTGATTTAGATATCCTGAAGTGGATTGAGATAGAAAAGGCAAAAGGGAGAATCAGGCATATTGGCTTTTCTTTTCAGGATTCTTACGATGCTTTTGTTAAGATTATAGATGATTATGATAGATGGGAGTTTTGCCAGGTGCAGTACAATTATATGAACGAGGAATTCCAGGCCGGCACCAAAGGATTAAAGTATGCATTTTCAAAAGGTTTAGGGGTAATTGTTATGGAACCTATCCTTGGAGGCAATCTTGCAAATCCTCCTGAAATAATTAAAGGCATCTGGAATGAGGCAATACCCAAAAGGACTCCAGCAGATTGGGCTCTTCAATGGGTGTGGAATAAACCAGAAGTTTCTATTATACTCAGCGGGATGAGTTATATGCAGCAGGTGATAGAAAATGTTGAAAGTGCCGACATAGCAAGGATTGATAAATTTACGCAAGACGAATTGGATATAGTTGCAAGTGTTCGCGATAAATACAGGGAGATTCAGCCGATTCCGTGCACTGATTGTCGATACTGCATGCCCTGTCCTAATGGGATAAATATCCCTCACAATTTTATGATTTATAATATGGGGAAGATGTACAATAAAATACCTCGCGTTAAGCAGTGGTTTGCCTCAATGAAAGAGAATGGAAGCAGTGCTGCCTCGTGTATTCAATGCGGGGAATGTGAAGAAAAATGTCCTGAAAACATAAAAATTATGGAATGGTTAAGTACTATAACCAAAGAACTTGATAAATAAATCTATAAGCTGTTTACAGCTTTTTCTATTCTTTTTAACCCCTCGCCCAATGTGCTTCTGGGGCAGGCAATATTAATTCTCTCAAATCCTGCGCCGCCCGGCCCAAAAAAATATCCGTCGTCGAGTCCGACTTTGGCTTTTTCTCTTAAGAATGTACTAAGTTTTTCATTGTCCATATCTAATTTTCGGAAATCCAGCCATACAAGGTATGTTCCCTCAGGTTTTATTACTTTGACCTGTGGAATTTTTTCTTCAAAATATTTCATAAGAAATTCCAGGTTATCTTTCAGATAATCAAGCAATTGGGAAAGCCACTCATCGCCATGCCGATATGCTGCTTCAAGCGCTACAAGGCCTAAAACATTTGTATCTGGCGTAATTCCTTCTTTTGCGATGTTAAATTTATTACGCAGATTCTCATTTGGTATGATGATTGACGATGCTGCAAGTCCTGCTAAATTAAATGTTTTGCTGGGCGCCATGCAGGTAATGGAATGTTGTTCAAACTCTCTTGAAATTGTTGCAAATGGAGTATGAGTCGAATTTGCAAATAGCAGCTCGCAATGTATTTCATCAGAGATTACAACGGCATCGTGTTTTAAGGCAATTTCTCCTGCTTTTTTTAGCTCTTTTTTGGTCCATACCCTCCCAACCGGGTTGTGAGGGTTACAGAGTATCATCAATCTTGTGCGGGGTGGGGAGGGTATCATTTCAGGATGAGGTGCAAACTTTTTTTCAAGGTTTTCAAAATCCATTTCATAATGATTGTTGATGAGTTTTAGCTGATTATTTAAAATATTGCATCCATTGTCTCTTATTGCATTCCAAAAAGGGTAGTAAACAGGACCTTGAAGTATTATATCATCTCCTGGGCGGGCAAAGGCCTTAATTGCGCCGTATATTGCAGGGATAACGCCCGGAGTGAATACAATCCACTCTGGTTCTATCCTCCAATTGTATTTTTGTTGTGCGCGGTCAACAACTGCGCTTATGAGTGAATCCCAGGGCATTGTGTAGCCCAAAATCCCGTGATCAATTCTCTTTTTTAATGCGTTGATAATTGGTTTTGCAACAGGGAAATCCATGTCTGCAACCCACATAGGAAGGACGTCATCACTTCCGAATATAAGTTTTGCTGTATCCCATTTCCAGGAACCAGTGCCTTTTCTGTCAATAACTTTGTCAAAGTTGTATTTCATGTCTCCCCTCTTTTTAAGTATAATAAGATTTTATTTTTGTTACTTGAATCATTTTAACCTTATAAATAATTTTTTCAATTAGCGTGGAAGGCGAAAGTTTTTATTGTTGTTTTATGCTATAATAAGCATTGTTATTAGTAAAATAAAGCTGGGGGTGCTGAAAGATTTTAATATGTTAATAGAAACTGCAACAAAATGGGCTCGTCGATACATGCTTGGTGCTGGACAGGAATTTGTATTTAAACACATAGATGATATTGAGCTCCCCAGGATGGACAAAATCGATTTGTATATCCATATTCCGTTTTGTAAGAATGTGTGTCCGTACTGTCCTTATAATAAAATAAAATACGATAAAAAATTGGTGAAGCCTTATGTGGACGCCATGCTTAACGAAATTGAACAGTATCATAGGCGGCTGGGGGAAATTGAAATAGATTCTATATATATAGGCGGAGGCACTCCAACAAACCTCATTGATGAGTTAGCAGTGATCTTAAAAAAGATAAGAGAAAGCTTTATTTTGACAGGCGACATTGCTATCGAGACTAATCCAGACGATATAAATGGAGAGGTGATAAATAAATTAAAAAGGTGCGGCGTAACCCTTTTGAGTCTCGGGGTGCAGAGTTTTAATGACAAGTGTCTTGTTTTTCTTGGGAGAAGCTACAAAGCAAATATCTTGTCTCAGGTGGCAACACTTGCTCTTTCATCTAATTTTGAATCCGTTAACATTGATTTAATGTTTGCACTACCAGGGCAAAGCATTAGTGATGTGATTAACGATCTTAGACAATCATTTAGTTTAGGTGCAGATCAGGTCACTCTTTATCCTTTATTTACTTTTCCATATTCTGCAGCAGGGAAATATTTAAAGCTGAAAAGAATTAAAATGCCAAATATATTTACAAGGCGTAAAATGTATAAGGCAATACATCAATTCTGTTTGAATAGTGGTTTTCAGCGTGTATCCGTCTGGGGTTTTAAGAAAGATAATGTTCCACGTTATTCTTCAGTTACAAGGGATTGTTATATTGGTCTTGGTGCCGGGGCTGGTTCATTTGTTTCAAGTGCTTTTTACTTCAATACATTTTCGATTAGAGAATACATAAAAACACTTTCCAGCGGTAAATTACCGGTAGCATTGAAGATGGGCGTGGGTAAGAAATTATCCAGATATTATTGGTTGTACTGGCGATTGTATGATACATATATTCCAAAAAAATATTTCAAAGAATTATTCGGCGAAGAAGATAAAAAAATTTACCGGCTTTTATGGCTGTCTAAGATTTTGGGGTTGTGCAGAGAAGAAACAAATCAATTTTCTTTGACAGAAAGAGGGGCTTTTTGGCTGCATCTTATGCAGAATTACTTTGTTTTAAACTATATTAATAAAGTCTGGTCTGTTGCAATGAAAGAGGCGTGGCCTGACAGGATTAAAATTTAAAAGGACTCATCCTTCAAAGGTTACGGAAGATGAGTCCTTTTTAGATGTGTTAAAGATTATTCTCTGCTGTATGGTTTTCCAACAGATGCAGGAAATTCTATATGTTTTTTGAATATCATCATGATAATGAGAACCGAAATAAATGGAAGCATAAGGAAGAATTGATAAGGAATATTGGCGGATATTAATTTTAATTGGAATGCTATAACTTCAATACCTGCGAATAAAAATCCTCCCAATATTGCTCTTTGTGGTTTCCAGCTTGCAAATATTGCGATTCCTATTGCCATAAACCCTCTACCTGCTGAAATGTCCGGAGAGTAGGTACCTGTTATTGCGATTGGAAGATATGCTCCTGCCACACCTATTAAAGCTGAACCAATAATTGTTGCAAGATATCTTCTTCTTTTTACGTTTACTCCGACAACATCAGCTGCTTTTGGATTTTCTCCAATTGCCCTTGTTTCAAGACCAACTTTGGTTTTATAATAAAACCAATATGCAACCAGAACAGCAAAATACATAAAGTAAACGACAACATCTTGGTTTAAAATGCCCGAAATGACAGGGATTTTAGAAAAGAAAGGTATAATTACACTTGGAACAGATGGAGCTTGAGGGGCAGATAATCTTACTCCAATAATAATTTTATACAATAAGTCAGAAAGCCCGGAACCAAAGATGACAAGAATTATACCAAGTATAAATTGATTAATCTTAAAGGTTTCATGAACAAATGCCAGTATAAAACCAAATACTGTGCCTATAAGGGCTCCTGCAATAAATCCCATCAGCCAGCTGCCTGTAAGATAAGCAGTTAAAAATCCCGTAGATGCCGAAGCAAGCAGGATACCTTCAGCAGAAACATTAAAAATTCCCGTTCTTCCTCCAAGTATAATTCCAAGGCTTGTCAGTGTGTAAACCGTTGCATATACCATTGTTTGAGATATAAAAGAGGTTATAAATGTCATTATTTACCTCCGTTTGGTTCAAATTTTTTTCTTATAATAACAATTAATAAGACAATTAATGCCTGGCTAAGAAATACCATTTCTACTGGGATTTGCATAGTTCTTTGAAGCGCATCAGCGCCAACTAGAAGTACCGCCATAAAGAAAGCCGCTATAGGGACACCTGCCGGGTTTCCTGCAACCACCAGACTGGTTAAAATTCCGAATACACCATACTGGGCTCCACTTGTTTTAGCAAAGCCTTCTATAAGTTTCCCATGGATATTCATCACTTCAAGCGCTCCCCCCAGTCCTGCGAGAGCTCCTCCTAGAAGGAAAGTGAGCATAATTGTTCTTTGAAAATTTATTCCATAAGTTTGTGCTGCATGTAAATTATATCCCACAGAGGTGATTTCATACCCAAGCTTTGTCTTTTTTAGCAGTATGTATACGAAAATTATTGCAAGTATGACAAAAATGATAGAATATGGTATTTTATGAAAAAAACCAAGTATTGCAGAACTGGACAGTGGTCTTGTGATAGGATGTCCTTCCAGCGGATCCTTAAATATTGGAGATGTAGCAATAAAGTTTACTAATAAGACTGCAACAAAATTGAGCATGATGGTCGAAATAATCGGGTTTATATCGTATTTAGCTTTTAGAAAACCTGCAAACCACCCCCATAGGCCTCCTGCTAAAATCCCGACAACTACTAATAAGGGAATCATTATGAAGGATGGCAGGCCAAAGTTTCCGATTAATAATCCGACTGCTGCAACAACAGTCCCTCCGAAAAGCATCTGTCCCCAGGCGCCTATATTGAAGAATTTAATCATAAAAGGTATCGTGAAAGCATATGTTGTAAAAATAAGAGGAATTGTCTTTTTTATTGTCTCCTGGAACCCGAAAGCGGATTTAAAAGATGTGGTTATAAGAGTTTTTAATGCATCTGGGACGCTAAAGCCAAGAAGAGCGATAATGATGGAGATAAGGCCAAAGGCAATAAGAAGTGCTAGTCCATATACAGACAAGCTTCTTAGGAGCTTTACTGGAAGATCATTTTGAATGATGTTTTTCTTTTTCATTTTTTTGTATACCTAACCTCCTATCATTAACAGGCCAATTTTGTATTTATCAAATTCGCTTCTTTGGAAAATGCCCTTAAGTTCTCCGTTATGCAGAACAGCTATCCTGTCGCTTATTATCATTAATTCATCCAAATCTTCATTTATACAGAGAACGGCTCCACCATTATTTCTGGTTTCAACAAGCTTATTGAATATAAATTCTACCGTTAAAACATCAAGCCCGGAAGTAGGATTATGTGTTATGAGCAAATCAGTTGGGCTAACAAACGCTCTTCCCATAATTACCTTTTGAATATTACCACCAGATAAACGCCTGATTGCAAGCTCTTCGCTAGGCGTGGCTACATTGTAATCCTTAATTGTTTTCTTTGCTGCTTTTGTTGCTTCGTCCCAATTGATAAAAAGATTTTTTTTAAAAAATCTTTTTTCTGTATGATGACCAAGAAGTACATTTTCTTTTATACTTCCTTCATTGAGAATTCCTTCTTTGATTCTATCTTCTGGAGTATAAGCCACTCCTTTATTAAAAACAGAAAGTGTTGATAAATGTTTGATGCTTTCACCGTTTACAAGAATATCTCCATTGCTTAGGAGAAACGGATTTATCATAACACTGGCAAGTTCTTTTTCACCATTTCCCGAGACAGAGGCAACGCCAAGTATTTCTCCTCCATAGACTTCAAACGAGATGTTTTTTAGCCCTTTACTTTTTTCTTTGCCTTTTACTTCAATGTTTTTTACTACGCATACAGGCTTTTTACTTTTTTTAGCGGGAGGCAATTCTACTTTAGGTAGTGCACTTTCTGTAACTTTGATATCTTTTTCCATAAACATAAGTTTTACTAGTTTTTCTTTACTCATTTGTTCTTTGTTTATTGTATCTTGAACTTTTCCTCTCCTCAGAACGGTAACTGAGTCGCAAGCTTCCATTATTTCTTTTATTTTATGTGTTATAAAGATTACCGTTACTCCTTTTTTTACAAGGGCTCTTAGGGATTTAAGTAATTGCCGAAATTCACTTTCTACAAGAGATGTTGTCGGTTCATCTAAAATGAGAAGTTTTGCTCCTTTGTGCAATGCTCTTATAATTTCTATTTTTTGTTTTACCCCTGCTGGGAGTTCTTTCGTTTTTACATCAAGAGAAAAAATTAATCCAAGTTCTTTCATTATTTTTTTAATTTTTTCTCGCTCTTCTTTAATTGGTAGTTTAAATTTGTCTTCCGGCGTACCAAGGATGATATTTTCAACTGCATTAAATTCTGGAACCAATGTAGAAATTTGATGAACCATTCCTATCCCAAGCTTTATAGAATCAAAGGGCGAGTTGATTTTAACTTTTTTACCATCTATGTAAATTTCTCCTTTATCGGGAGAATAAAGGCCATATAAAATATTCATCAGGGTTGATTTCCCAGCACCGTTTTCTCCGAGAAGGCCGTGGATTTCTCCCTTTTCCGCTGTAAAGGTGACATTATCGAGGGCGATGACTTTTCCAAAAACTTTCCGTACATTTTTTAATTCAACGAGACTTTTATTTTTCATTTCGTTTCCCTTAAATACTAAGGGCTCCCTTTAGGGAGCCCTTAGTATAAATTAATTCATCCTTATGGAAGAACCTCTGCAAGATTCTTTACAATATCAATTTTACCTGCTTCAACATCATCTGCTATTTGTTGTATTCTTGTGTTGATTTCTTCTGAAACATTGCTGATGGGGAATTGAGCATACCGTGCTTGTCCTTTGCCATAATCTAAGTTAATGAAGCCACCTTTTTCTCCGTCCAGTATTTTACCTACAATTTGTTTTATAGGAACAGAGAAATCAAAGAGATCTGATGTAAGATAGTTATCAGGAGCCTGAATCTTCTTGTCAGTATATTTTGTAGTTATATAAACTGGCTTACCTGCTTCTTTAACAGCATTGTAAAGTCCATAATTTCCAAGGTTTACAGAGCTTAATATAACATCAATGTCTTTTGATATAAGACCTTCAGCTGCTTGTCTTGTTTTCAGTGGATCATTGAAATCCCCAACAAAGAGGTATTGAAGTGTAGCGTCTGAACCTACATCACGAATTCCCTGCTTTACTGCATTGATTTCCCCATTAGTGAAGGGAAGCGCAAGTCCTCCAATGTAACCAATATTTCCTGTCTCAGTTTTTAAACCTGCTAAAGCACCAAGTATATAAAATCCGGTGTAAAAGTTTCTGTCCACATACCAGAAGTTAGCTTTCTTCTCTGCTGGCTCGTCATCAACCTCTATAATAAAGGTGACATCTGGATAGTCATCTCCTATTTTTAATGCTGCTCCGTTAAACTGAGCTCCATGCACCCATATGATGTTGTATCCCTCATTTGCATACTCTTTTAGAACTCTTTCTGCGTCAGGTACTGCAACTTTTTCAGAATAAGCTGTTTTTGTATCATATTTGTTCCCAGCTTCTTGCAGTGCTATATACCCAATAGCGTTGTAATCTGCATCCTGAATTGAACCAGGGAAAAGCGCTGCTAATTTAAATTCAGGTGTTTCTACTTCTTCTGTTTTTGGCGCGCATCCTACTGAAAAGCTTAAAATTCCAATTAATACAACCAAAATTAAAACTGTAAATTTCTTCATACCTTCCTCCTTGAAGTTTTTATTGGTTTTTGAAAACAAAAAACTATTCATCACCTCCCCTTTTTTGATATTTGTGTAAATAAATAATGTCTCATAAAAAATTGCAACACTTTGCAAACTC
>JAUXIC010000011.1 GCA_030621215.1 Caldisericota bacterium | reverse complement strand
GCTAAGGTGTTCTTTTAATTCGTTTAATGCCTTTTCCCATACATTCATATATATTTCACCTCTTTAATTTACATTTTATTATACAGGTAAGTTGGAAAAAATAAACATCCAAAAATTTTGTCTAATAATTTTCTTTTATTATACTATGTGTAAGCAATAAAGGAGGAGTATATGGAAGAAATAACGATTTTCCTCGGTGGGCAGGCTGGTGAAGGCATCAAACGCGGCGCACTTGTCATAGGAAAACTAATAAATCTGTATGGATACCATATTTTTATTATGGACGATTACGTATCGATTATTCGCGGAGGGCAGGATTACAGTGAAGTACATGCTTCTCAGCGGGAAGTTTTCTCTCAATCAGGGAGCGAAGATATTATGTTTTCTTTTCATAATGATATTTATGAACGGTATAAGGACAAGTTAAAAGAAAATGGAATTGTTGTTCTTGATGGAGAAGATGGATTAAATATCCCGTTCAACAGAATCCTCAAGGAACATAAAGGTATTCCTGTGATGAAACCGTCAATAGTACTTGGTGTAGTCAGCTATGTTACAGATATCCCATTTTCGCTTGTGGAGAAAATGCTTAAAGCTGAATTTAACGAGAAAGCCCAGAAAAATATTGAGCTTGCCCAATGCGGATTTAATTTAGCGAAAGAGAAAAATTTCCCTAAAAAATCTTTGTCCCTTGGGGTCAAGCCTTCCTATCCGATTGTTTCAGGAAATGAACTAATTGCGTTAGGAGCTGTGCATAGTGGGATGAAAATTTATACAGCGTACCCGATTACCCCTGCAAGTTCTGTTTTACATTTTCTTGCGAAGGAATCGAAAAGGCTGCACATTGCTGCCGTTCACACTGAAGATGAAATTTCTGCAATTATGATGGCTATAGGGGCAGCTTACGCCGGCGTACCTGCTATGACTGGAACATCAGGCCCCGGCATTGATTTAATGAGCGAGGCGATAAGTCTTGCGGGCGGGACAGAAATTCCAGTTGTGATATTTGATTCTCAGCGGACAGGGCCTACTACAGGAGTGCCTACATATACTGAGCAGAGCGACTTAAACGAGGTATTGCATACAGGACACGGAGAGTTTCCCCGCATTGTGCTTGTTCCCGGCAGCATTGATGAGTGCTTTGAACTCACAGTAAAAGCTTTTCAGTATGCCTGGTGGTATCAAACGCCTGTCTTTATCCTTTCCGATAAACATATTTCAGAGAGCAGTAAAACTGTAAATATACCTTATGACAGGCAGTTTAAGCTGTTTGCAAAATATTTTCAGGGAGAGGGTGAATACAAACGATATCTTGATACAGATGACGGTATTTCCCCCTTTGCAATACCCGGCATAGAAGGGGTTGTGAACCATACAAATTCTACTGAACACACCGAAGAGGGGTATTCATCCGGCTTGCCGCACAATGTGGTAAAGATGAAAAATAAGCGGATAAAAAAGCAGGATACGATAAACCGTGATTTTCTTTCAGAGCGTACAATTAATATGTACGGGGATACGAACTCAAAAAACCTTATCGTGTCATTTGGCTCTACAAAAGGCGCTATCCTTGAAGCAATTCAGGATTTGCCGGTAAAATATATGCAGATTGTTGCAGCTGACCCGTTCCCTTGTGAGAAAGTTAAAAATGTTTTTAGCACAGTAACAAATATCATAGACGTCGAACAAAATTCTACTGCCCAGCTTGCGAGACTTATTAAAGAAAAAACAGGAATTGAAATAAAAAGTAAAATCCTTCGCTATGATGGAAGGCCGTTTGATCCATTTGAGCTCCGCGGGAAAATAGAGGAGGCGTTGAAATGAATATAGGTACAACAAAAAAAATTCAATGGTGTCCCGGGTGTGGAAACTACGCAATATATTCGGCGTTTAAAAAAGTTGTCGAGAAAAATATTGAAAACGGAAAACTCAAGAAGGAAAATATGGTTTTACTTTCCGGCATAGGGTGCCACGGCTATATTACCAATTACTATGATTTAAATTCTTTTCACCCATTGCACGGGCGGGTCCCTCCGCTTGCAACGGGGATAAAAATTGCCAACCCTCGTTTAACGGTAGTAGGTTTTGCGGGAGACGGGGATGTGTATGCGGAAGGTATGAACCACATTGTACACGCGGCGCGGAGAAATACGGATATCACCATGATTGTGCATGATAATGGCGTATATGGGCTTACTACAGGGCAGTTTACCCCGACATCGCCGAGAGGATTTAAGGGAAGGTCGGCACCGTTTGGCAACCCGGAGAATCCTATTAATCCTATAAGCCTTATGATTGTCTCGCGGGCAACATTTGTGGCAAGAGGATTTTCCGGGGAGACGGGACACCTCGAGCATCTTTTTGAGAGAGCAATTATGCACAGCGGATTTTCTATTGTTGATGTAATCCAGCCGTGTCCAACATTTAATGATACTTATTCGTATTACAGGGAGCGTGTGTATAAGTTGGAGGAAACGGATTATGTTCCAGATAATTTTGCGCAAGCTTTGAATAAATCACTGGAATGTGAAGATAAAATTCCAATCGGCGTTTTCTATGAAAAAAAAGATCCAAGCTTCGAAACGACCATAAGAGGAAGTGAAGATTTTTTACAGAATCGCTCTACGCCTGATATAAACGCGATACTTTCCGAAAAAATATGAATTGGCTGTTATTGCTACTGATAATTAAAAGTTATGCACATTATCCACAGTTTGCATTTTAAGATAAGTTAAATGTTTTATTTTAATTTATCTTGCGGCTTTGACATATATTGAAATTTATCTTATACTTTTTTTACAAGGCAACATACACATATGGGAAAGGAGAAAAATTTTATGAACAAAGTGTTAAAAAGGGACGGCAGAATAGTTAGCTTTAAGAGGGAAAAGATTATTGATGCAATTCAAAGAGCGGGACAATCCACAACAGAGCTAACTGGCGATGACGTAAAACTTCTTGCCCATATTGTGATTACGGAAATAATCTATGAGAGAGGGGAAGACCCAATCCGAATAGAACAAATACAGGATAAAGTTGAAGAAGTATTGATGAGAAGAGGATATTATAAAACTGCAAAGGCATATATCCTATATCGGGAAAACAGGAGGCAGTTACGCGCAATTAAAAATTATATTACTCCTGCATCAGTTGAAAAGTATCTTCAGCAAGGCACATGGGAGGTCCATGAAAATGCAAACATCGGTTATTCCGTGCAGGGATTAAAATCATTTTTAGCAGGGAAAGCGGAAGCCGAATACTGGCTTAGTAAAGTTTATCCACAAAAGATTGCAAACTTACACAGAAGTGGCGCAGTGCACATACACAATCTCTCTTTCTTTGGAAGCTATTGTGTAGGCTGGGACCTTGAAGATTTAATAAAGAGAGGATTTGGTAGTGTTCCAGGGAAACCGTATTCAAAACCAGCAAAACATTTTTCTTCTATTCTTGGACAGATAGTGAACTTTCTTTTTACTCTTCAAAATGAAGTTGCGGGAGCTGTTGCTTTGAGTTCTTTTGACACGCTTCTTGCTCCATTTGTTCATTATGACCATCTTACTCAAAAGGAAGTGAAGCAGCAAATACAGGAATTTGTCTTCAATATGTCCCAAACAACAAGGACGGGCGGACAATCTCCATTTTCTAATATTACTCTCGATATCCACCCGCACGTTATGTTGGCGAATAAAAAAATAGTGATTGGCGGAAAAGAGCAAGATAAAACGTATGGAGAATTCCAAAAAGAAATTTATATGATTAACAAAGCTTTTTGGGAGACAATGATTGAGGGAGATGGGAATAACAGGGTTTTTACATTTCCTATACCTACAATTAATTTTACAAGCGATTTTGACTGGGATAATCCCGAGCTTGCACCAATGTGGGAGGCTACTGCTAAATATGGCATACCATATGGTGCTAATTTTATTAATTCTGATTTAAAACCAGAAGATGCAAGGAGTATGTGTTGCCGGCTTAAGCTTGATATAAAGCAGTTGAGGCAAAAAGGGGGTGGATTGTTCGGCGCAAATCCACTTACAGGAAGTATCGGCGTAATTACAATTAACATGGCAAGAATTGGCTATTTATCAACAACTGAGGAAGAATTTTTCTCATCTCTTGCCGAAATTATGGACGCTGCAAGAGATGGATTTGAAATAAAGCGAAAAACAATTGAGGAATTTACAGAAAACGGACTTTATCCGTATTCACGCGTATATCTTGAATCCATAAAGAAAGTTACGGGACACTATTGGGACAATCATTTTTCCACCATTGGACTTGTTGGAATGAACGAGGCACTACTTAATTTTATGGGAAAGGACATAGGAACGGAAGAAGGCATTGCTTTTACAATCAGGATGATGAAGTTTATGCGGAACAAGCTGGAAGAATTTCAGGATGAAACAGGCCATATGTATAATCTTGAGGCAACACCAGCAGAGTCAACTTCGTACTCCCTTGCCGTGAAGGATAAGGAAAAATATCCTGACATCATCGTTGCAAATGAAAAAGAGGTCCAAGAAGACAAGGCAGAACCGTTTTATACCAATTCAACGCAACTGCCTGTGAATTATACAGACGACCCGTTTGAAGTAGCAGAAAAACAAGAAGAAATACAGTCGCTATATACGGGCGGGACTGTTGTACACTTTTTCCTTGGTGAATCGCTAAACTACGGGGATGAAGCTAAAATTTTCTTTAAGAAAATGCTTACAAGCTATAAGATTCCGTACATTACAATTACGCCGACGTTTAGTATTTGTCCAAAGCATGGGTATATTAAAGGCGAATGGAAATATTGTCCACAATGTGATGAAGAACTTATTAGTGTTGCCGGGAGAAGAGAAACTAACAGTATTGAAAGCGGAGATATCCCCACATTTAATATAGATAAATAGTTATTGGCAAAGGAGGTGTTTGGTAATGAACGCGACAGAGGACGAAAAAGGAAACCTTATTTTGGAGAATGGCGAGGTTATCCCTGAAGAGAAAAGGCAAAAAGCAGAAGTATATTCACGAGTGGTTGGCTATCTAAGGCCGGTAAGCCAGTATAACAAAGGAAAACAGGAAGAGTTTAAAAAAAGAAAGATGTTCAACCTCTCCGAAGAGAGGTAATTGATTATTCTTTAAAAATTTTGTATTCTGTGTGTATTTCGGCAGCTTTTCGCAGCATAGCCAATGCTGAACAATACTTTGTTTCGGAGAGTTCAATTGCGGCTTTAAATTTATTCTCGGGTACATCGCCCCATATCATATAAGTAAGATTAATTTTTGTGAATACATGCGGATGGTCAGGTGCTTTTTCTGCAGTTATTTCTAATTTATAATCATTGTACTTAACTTTCATTTTATCAAGGATTGATATTATATCCTGTGATGTACATCCTGCTGCGCCCATTAGCAGTAGTTCCATCGGCCTTGATGCTCCGTTATGGCCCTTAAAGACCTCCGGCCCGTCCATCACGACCCAGTGGTTAGAGTTTTCTCTTGCCATTACTGTAAGGCCGTATGCCTGTTTAAGCTCTACTCTGGTAATATTTTTTTCTGCCATTATTTCCTCCTTATAAATTATTATTTTTAACATAATATATTATTTGAATTTATTTGCCAACAATGAGAAATTTTTATACTCGTAATGAAGGATGTATAATAAAATTATGGAGAGGGAAAATAGAATAATTATCCACATTGATATGGATGCTTTTTTTGCTTCCGTAGAACAGGCAGAAAACAGCGGCCTTAAAGGTAAGCCCATTGCCATTTCAGGAAATGTGGAAAGCCGTTCTGTGGTATCCGCTGCATCATACGAAGCAAGGAGGTATGGCGTACATTCTGCAATGCCTTTAAAAATGGCTAAAAAGCTCTGCCCAAACCTTATATTAATTCAGGGGGATATGGCAAAATACGCGCGCATATCAAAGGAGCTTGTTTCACTTTATTATGATTTCTGCCCGGCTATTGAATATTATTCAATTGATGAAGTTTTTATGGATTTTTCATATACAGTAAAAGATTTTGACGAGGCCGAAAAAGTGGGAAACAAAATCAGGAAAGAAGTAAAAGACAGGTTTCATATTACGTGTACAGTGGGCGTAAGTTATAATAAACTTCTTGCAAAGCTTGCCTCAAAGCTTGCAAAGCCTGACGGGTTGATGGTAATCAGAAGAGAAGAAGCAGGAAAAATTTTAGATAGCCTGCCCGTAGGCAGGATTACGGGGATTGGCAAAAAAACGGAAAACGCACTTTTAAATTCTTTCAGTGTAAAAACAGTGGGAGAACTTAAAGAAATTCCTATAAAGGCACTTACGCGGGTGTTTCATTCGTACGGGAAATTTCTTTACAATGCGGCAAGGGGTATTGATGATTCTCCTGTTATTACCCCGATGGAAGAAGAGGAGGCAAAATCTATAGAGCATTCGATTACTTTCCCGTTAGATACGGATAAAACAGATTATATAAAGAGCGTACTTGAGCTTCTTTCGGAAAAAGTTGGAAGCAGAATTAGAGAGCACCATTTTTTCTCAACTGTTATTACCCTTACTGTACGCTATGCAGATTTTACTACAAAAACGCATAGAAAAACTATTGTAGAAACTAACAGCGATAAAAAGATTTATGAAACAGCCGTCTTACTCTTTGATGAACTGTATATAAAGGGGCGAAAGGTACGGCTTCTTGGCATTTCTGCATCAGGATTTTCTAAAGATAATTCTTCGTTGCTTTTTAAAGATAAAGAAGAGGAAAAAGATCAAAAGATTGAAGAAACGATGGATTCTATAAGAAAGCGTTTTGGCTTCTATTCAGTGAACCGCGGAAGAGTAATTAAAAAACCATAGTTTTTAATATTATACCGCCCGGCGACAAGGAAGAATAGCATGCCGGCATTGGAATTCACGTAAATTTTCAGTCAATCTGCATAGATTCCAATTTTTCTGTATTTTTCTATGCGATTTGTTTTTAGCTGTTTTTCGTTTTCCTTTAGCAGCGTTTCAAGCTCGCCGTGAATTACATCTCCCGTTGTTTTTATAACTTCTTCTTTATTTCTGTGTGCTCCGCCTGTTGGTTCATTTACTATTTTATCAATAACGCCTGTATTTAACAGGTCGGCTGCAGTGAATTTTAAGCTTGATGCCAACTCTTCGGTCTTTTTCTTGTTGTTATATAGAATTGATGCGCCGCCTTCAGGTGAGATTACTGAAAAAAACGAATATTTTAACATAATGATCTTATTTGCAATACTCATACTGAGCGCACCGAGACTTACTCCTTCTCCAATTATCACAGCAATAACCGGCACTTTTGCTTTAAACAGCGCAAGTATGGGTTCGGAAACCGCTTCTATTTGTCCTTTTTTCTCTGAGTTTCTGGACACAAATGCTCCAGGTGTGTCAATAAATGTAATAATGGGACTTTTAAACGTTGTTGAAGCAAGATTAACTATCCTTGCAATTTTCCTGAATCCCTCTGGTTTTATCATACCACGGTTACACAAAATCATTTCTTTTAACGTATTTCCTTTTCTGCTTCCTATCACAGTAACCGTTGTGCCGTTAAAGCTTCCCAGACCAGCTATGATTGAAGGGTCGTCACCGGTTTTTCTATCTCCGTGCAGCTCGATAAAATCTTCAAATAAAGTGTTAATATAATCTGTCGTGTTTGGCCTGTCTGGATGGCGGGCAATTTGCGCAATCTGGTAAGCGGTGAGGTTGGCGTAGATTTTTTCTAGTTCCTGCTGGATTTTTTCTTCTATATCGGTTGTTGCTTCCAGGTTTTTCTTTCTTTCTTCCAACTCTTTATATAGCGGTTCAAGAGATTTTTCAAATGAGAGTAAGTAGTTCATATCGTCCTCCTGTTATAGTGTTTAAGAAACTGTGCGATAGTTGTTTTGAGAAGGTGTCTATCCACAACTGTGTCCAGGAATCCATTTTGAAGCAAAGATTCTGCCTGTTTCAATTTGCCCGGGATATTTTTATTTGCAACCTCTCTTGTAATGCGAGGGCCTGAAACACCAATTAAAGAACCTTTTTCGGCAATTACAATGCTTCCCGTCATGGCAATGGCAGCTGCTCCGCAGTAAGAAGGATTTGTTAAAACTGGCATGAATAGTCTACCACTTTCTTTAAATGAATCTACCGCCTGAATTATTTTTGCAACTTGCATTAGCGAATAAATGCCTTCGTGTATTCTCTCGCCGCCGGATGAGAAGACGATGATTAATGGCAACTTGTGTTTTTTTGCATACTCAATAAGCTTTGTGAGTTTTTCTCCTGTTGCTGAGCCTAAACTCCCCCCGATAAATTCGAACGCAAAAACTCCAACTGCTGCGTTAAATCCGCCAATTTTAGCTTTTCCTGTGATCACTGCACAATCAAGTCCTGTTTCCTTTTTTGTTTGTTTTATGCGCTCTTTGTAGGTAAGCAGATCTTTAAAGCCCAGCATATCAACAGCTTTTATTTCTGTATCTATCTCTGAGAATGTGCCTGAATCTGCAATGAGATTTATCCGTTCGCTTACTGTCATTCGAAAGTGATAACCACAGTACGGGCATACCTTGAGATTTTTTCTTAGATCTTCATATTCAATAAGATTGCCGCAAGATTGGCATCTTACTAGTGTTTCTTTTGCTTTTTCTTCTGTAAGAACTGGCACTATAATTTTTCTTTTTCTCCTAAAAATATTTATATTCATATATCCTCCTTTTTTATAGCAGCTAATAACCTTTTTCTATACTCACAATGTTTTTAATTTTTTTACCGGAAGCAAACAGAATAACATTTATTATAGCTTCTTCCCAGTTTTTGCCAATGCTTTTGTCAGAATACCCGGCCGTGTGCGGGGACATAATTATATTGTCCAGCAACCAGAACGGATAGCGTGACGGGTATTGGAATTTATACTGGCTTTCCGGGTATAACCACCATGTATCGATTGCTGATCCCTTTAATGTGTGGTTTTTAAGCGCAACGAACAGGTCTCGCTCGTTTATCACGGATCCCCTTGATACGTTGATAAGATATTTTCCTCTCATCAACTCGAGCATCTCCTTGCCAATTAACCCCTTTGTTTCATTTGTTGCAGGTACTGCGATGATGATAAAATCTGCTTTTGAAACTGCATCTTTTATTTTATCTATTCCGTAGACCTTATCTACATTTGGAACACTGGTTATATTTTTTTTCACACCCACTATATTCATACCAAATGCTTTTCCAAACTGTGCTGCTTTTTTACCAGTACTCCCGAGCCCTATAATGCAGAGTGTTTTTCCTTCAATCTCTATGTTTGGTTCTTTACTCATCCAGCCATGCCACATACCTTTTCGAAGGTCCTTGTCATTTGTCACTACCCCTTTTGCCAGCGCAAGAAGTAAACTAAATGCATGCTCTGCAACGGATGTTGCGTTGCCATGGACATTTGAGAGGAGAATGCTTCTTTCTTTTAATAAATTCAAATTAAATTCTTCTGTCCCCGCATACGGTACCTGAATAAGTTTAAGTTTTTTTGCCTCTATGATTTCTTCACTTGTGAGGGGGCCTGAAATGACAATATCTACTTCGGGGATTGCTTTTTTCTTTTCAAGTTCATTTTTTGGTTTGATTAACGTAGTTTTCCCTTTGTATCCTGCTTCTTTTTTTACCCTGTCAAACAGTGAATCAATATCCTGCATGTAAGGCATAAAAATTCCAATTTTAATCATTTTTCTCCATTTTAAATAATTTTTTTAAACTATGGTAGCAATTCAAAGAATGGTTTATTTATCGTGGGAATCTTTTTGTGTAATAAGTGGGGGGAGTAAGTATAAGCGCTATAGCTATTCCTACAATTGCCGCTGTTAATCCTATAAAAAACCATTCTGTGGCAATTTTCCCATTGCTCATAATTTTCCTCCTTTTGGCTATATTATTTTTAATACAGTATAATAACATAGAAAAATAATAGCAAATTTTTTTATGACATGGCTTTTAGAACATATGGTTGACATTCGCCAAAAGAAGGTATAATAATTGTATTATGAAAACGTTTGATCTAATTGTTGTTGGAGCAGGGCATGCTGGAGTTGAAGCGGCACTTGCTTCAGCACGAATGGGAGTGGAAACGCTCCTTATAACAATTGATAGCGATAGCGTTGGCTGGATGCCGTGCAACCCGGCAATTGGAGGACCTGGTAAGGCACAGATTGTGCGCGAAGTAGATGCTCTCGGCGGTGTTATGGCTCTTAATGCAGATGCAACGCTTACTCAGGTAAAAATGCTAAACATGTCTAAAGGTCCTGCTGTGTGGAGTTTGCGGGCGCAGTGCGATAAATGGGCATACTCTCTGGGAATGAAAGTGAGAGTGGAAAGCCAGCCGCATTTACATCTTCGCCAGGGAATTGTAACACGCATTATTGTTCAAAAAGACCGGGTAAAAGGTGTAGAAGTTTCTGACGGGGCGAAATTTTATTCAAGTGCCGTTGTTATTACCGCAGGTACGTATCTCAACGGCAGGATTTACATTTCAAAGTGGATGCAGCCTGCCGGGCGGTGGGCAGAACCGCCTGCCAACAGTCTTTCTGATAACTTGAAGGAGCTTGGTTTTAAGATAAGGCGTTTTAACACAGGCACAACACCGCGTGTTGATAAAAGGTCTATTGATTTTTCTAAACTTAGCGCTGAAAAAGGCGATGAGACACCACTGCACTTTTCATTCTGGAACGAGCCTAAAATTTATAAAAATCAAATTGATTCGTATCTAGGCTGGACAAATGAAAAGACAATAGAAGTAACCAGAAAATATTTAGATAAGTCTCCTTCTGTTATGGGTATTATGGTGAAAACAGGGCCAAGGACTTGTCCGTCTATGGAGGAAAAAGTACGCTGGTTTCCAGACAAGGTAAGGCATCAGTTTTTTTTAGAACAGGAAGGCTTCCATACCAGCGAGATGTATATGCAGGGGATGTACATGTCTATGCCGTATGAAAATCAATTAGAAGTTTTACGTACGATTCCGGGGCTTGAAAATGTAGAAATTATACGGCCTGCGTATGTGATAGATTATGATTATATTGTTCCTACTCAGCTCAATTTAAACTACGAGACGAAGATCATCGAAGGTTTGTTTATAGCAGGACAGCCAAATGGAACTACCGGGTATGACGAAGCAGCAGGACAGGGCATCCTTGCCGGGATCAATGCGGCACTCAAAATAAAAAGGAAAGAGCCGTTTATCTTAAGAAGAAGCGAAGCTTATTTGGGCGTGATGACAGATGATATCCTTACAAAAGAGCTATTTGAGCCATATAGAATTACGCCATCGCATTGCGAGCACCGGTTGCTCCTCAGACAGGATAATGCAGATTTACGGCTAACACGCAAAGGTTATCAAATTGGCGTAGTTGAGGAGTGGAAATACAGAAAATTAGAAGAAAAAGAAAAGATGATCAATGAAATTAAGATAAAACTCGAAAGTATAGATTTAAAGCCAAATAAAGAAACTTTATCCAGGCTAAAAAGTTTTGGCATAAAAGAAATTAACAAGCCTGTGTTGCTAATGGACCTTTTTAAAAGGCATGATTTTACAAAAGAAGATTTAAGGAAACTTGAACCTTCTTTTGCAGGTTACCCTGATGAATTACTTGAAGAAGTCAGGAGTGAGATTAAGTATGCCGGATATATTATAAGGGAACAGAATAAGATAAAAGAATCCATACGATGGGAAAAATTTACCATGCCAGCGGATTTTGATTATTCGGTTGTTCCTTCCCTCTCAAAGGAAGGAAGAGAGCGCCTTACCCAGGTAAGGCCTAAATCTCTGGCTCAGGCAATGCGCGTATCAGGTGTGCGGCCTGCCGACATTCAAATGCTTCTTCTATATTTCAAAAGCAGGAAGAAGTAGATAATCCCTTATTTTTTATACAAATACAATGAAGAATATGCTTTTTTAGCGCAAGGATTATTTACCGCTCTGTGTAAAAGTGGATGGACAATACTTTAGGGCCGGTATGTGTTGCAATAACCGGGCCCAGGCGTGTAAGTGGGATTTTTACGCCAAATTCTTTCTCGCACAGATCTCTATATTCTTCTGCTTCTTCCCTGTTATCTCCCCATATTACTGAGATATATTTTAACCCTCTTTCATCCACAATCTCTTTTGTCAATTCCAGCATTCTTGCCTTTGCCTTTTTTAATGTGCGGGGCTGCTCAAGTGTATCAACAAATCCATCGTGGAAGTAAAGAATTGGCTTTATTTTTACTATTGAGCCAACAAGTGCCTTAGCGTGTCCAATTCTTCCCAGGCGTGCAAGGTAAAATAAATCCTTTAAAACAAAGAATATATTCATTTTGTCTTTCATTGCCGGCATTTCTTTAATCACATCTTCTTTGCTCATTCCTTCTTCATATAGTTTTTTGGCTATTTCAAGGACTTGATATCCTAATCCTAGTGAATTAAATTGAGAGTCAAAAATATATATATCAGGATTGCCCAGGGCTTTTTTTGCTGCATTTGCTGCATTAACTGTTCCACTCATATTTGCAGACATAAGCGGAGAAATAATCGAATATCCCCCCTCAAGAAGCGGTTCATATAGTTTTATAAAATCGTCTGTTGAAGGCTGTGTTGTATCGGCTAGTTCTCCTTTTTTCATTCTTTCGTAATACTCTTCGTCTTGCATATCTACATGTTCCGCGTACGTTTCGTCACCAAATCTTACATACAGGGGAGCAATTTTGATGTCATATTTTTTAATAATTTCCTCAGGGAGATAGCACGTGGAATCAGTTACAATTTTTACTTTTTTCATTTATTTTTCCTCCTTTTATGTGAAGGCATAAAATTTCTGCCTGATTTCATTTAATTATAGTACACCTGCTACAGCGAAGGATATGCACGTAATTAAGATGCTTGTTGTTCCTCCAGCTGCGAGCTGCATAAATGTATGGTCACCAAGTTTTATCTTGCTTATATAAACTGGGAGAAACAGAAGAAACGCAAGCATGCCTTTATATCCATTGATTATTGTTAGAGCAGTGGCCGGCCCTGCAATACCAGATGAATGGCCGGATACTTTGTATACGAATTTATTAACTGTAAAAAGAAAAATAACATTTAGTAAATATGACAATCCAAGCGCAATAAAAATTTTGTCACTTTTGCTTACAACAAGAAGAATAAATCCTATCGGGTAACTTAATGCATCAATAATGAATGAAATTTTCCTTTCGCCATTGTAATCCCCAGGATGTTTTAAAAGGTATGTCCACGCCAGCATGGGGATTATTCCTATGAATATTGCTGATATTATAAATCCTCTTAAGGCAGCTGCCTCTCCTTTATTGAACTGGTAAATTATATACAGCGAGAAGAGCGCAACGACTGGCACATCAAAAATAAATGTAAGGAAGCGGTATTTTTTCATTACTTACCTCCCAGAATATTCTGCAAAAGCCAACAATTGGGGCTCATTATTTATGTGCCTCCATATTTTTATGCTGTTTTTATAGTATATAGCTATTCTCATTTTGCAAGTTTTTAAATATAAAAATCTTTCATTTTTTTATTAAATGTTGCTGGAGCAACTTTTTTTACTTCCCTTAACATCATCTCTGCCACTTTACGAATTTCCCACTGGGCGTACTTCGAAATTCTTTCATGGAAAAAATGCATAAGCTCTCTTCCGTTTGCCGTTGCAACAAGTTTTGTTTCCGTTGCATTTGGCAGTATAAATCTTGCGTCTTCGATGGCTACCTCGTCTGAGAGTTTTTTATAAACATCTTTAAGGTATTCCATTGCCTCTGTATATAGTTTATAGGATTCTTTTTTGTTTTTAATTGACTCAGGAACGATGTAAGGAAAATCTGATTCTTTAATGAATCGCTGGCTCTGCTGTGTAAACGAGAAAAATCTATGCCGCACAAACTGATGGCTGCAGCTGCGAGAAATCCCTTCTATTGCAAAAGTAAAGGAGATATGCTCAAATACTGAAAAGTGGCCCAGCTTTATGGCAAGGTGAACGAGGCGTTCTACTTCATCTTCTTTAAGATTTAAAGACATTATGCTTCCCTTAAACCTGCTCTGCCTCATAGCAACTGCGACAGTATAATCTGGCCGGGGGGTATAGTTCAGCAGTTTGACATGTATTTCTCTTAATCTACTTTCGGCAGCCATATCCCTGTCTGGTTTTGGTACTTACCCTTTTTATCCCTGTACGAAGTTTTGCATATTTTATCAGCGCCAATGAAAAGCACCTGCGCAATTCCCTCGTTTGAATATACTTTTACAGGAAGTGGTGTTGTGTTACTGATTTCTATAGTGACGTATCCTTCCCAGCAGTTACTTGACCAGCAAGCCTTCCCATTTCTTCTCACATATAAAGTATGATTAGGAACTGTAACATCATATACATAATCATCATAATCTATTTTTGAGAATGACCTTTTGTATAATTTGGGTGTCAATTGTTTTTTTGAGATTCTAATTTTATAAATATCATAATTAGATTTTACGCTGTGACCCCTTAACATTCTAATAGGTATTTTTTCTTTAGGGATTTTTCTTACAATAGCAGCCCAGCCTGCTTTTAAAATTAATTCTTGCAGATCATCTGCTAGTTTTTCTGAGGCAGTCGTAAATGTTAAAGTTTCTTTGTTTCCATCTCCCAACATATACGCATCTAAAAAGATTCTGATTTGTTCAGAAGACAAGGACTTTATTTCAGAGGGGATAAATTTGTCTTGTGCATGTCCAAACTGCATAAGATAACTGCAAAGTTGTTTGTTCAGAATGGTAAATCCGGTATCAGTAACATAATACTTTAAAGGCAACTTTTTAATCCATCCTTCAATTATTTTTTTATTGTTTCCAAAAGCTGCAACCTTAACAAAATATCCCTTTTTAGAAATATAAGCACTTCCTTCAGCAATCCATATCCCAAAAAACCTTAGCCAATCATCCATAGGAATTTTTACTGGCTGAGTATAATAATCATTATCAATGTAATCATTATTTCTCAATGACCATAAATACATCTTGTTTGCGCCTATCTTTCTTGTTGTATATATGATTTCTCTTTCTAAAACATCCTGATTGTATAAATCATTAAATATTTTCCCAAATTCCCTATAACTAATTTTGGTTTGGAGTTTGCCATAAAGTTCTTTAGAATTTAGTGATTTGCCTTTTAAACAAGCTACCATTTCTTTTTTTATTGTATGATATGTTGAAAACCGTAAACTTTTTATAACAGTGGGAAGAATAAAAGAATCTCTTTTTTGGCTCTTCCATACAGCGTCCCTTTTAAGTTCATAATTATATTTGCCATAAACATTATCGGCTCTGATAAAATCAAAATTATTGCTCCATCTTTTTTTGACGAAAAGTTGATGTGACGTTGTGACAGCAAGGTCAATATTTCTCCCTTTTATGTGTATGAGTTTGTCTTTGTACCTAAACTTTTGTTTTTTGGTAATTTGTTGGTATTCCAGTTCACCATGCTGATTTAATGTTGCAACAATTTCATCATTCTCAACTTCGCTGAATTTTTTCCATCCGTCTAATGTAAGTAATTCTGTTTCTTTGTCATAGCATGGCTCTAGAGGAGTGACATTTACAATGATGCCGGCCCTGGCATAAGTGCTTTTTCCAAGGACAATACAGAGTACCTCTCTTGGAATATTAAAGTACTCTACACTTTTTCCAAGAGCAAATGAGTTAGGCGGGATAATACATACATCGCCCTTGTAGTCCACAAAGCTTTTTTGGGAAAAGTTTTTTGGGTCAACAATTGCCGAATGCACATTTGTGAAAATTTTAAATTCGTCTGCTATCCGCATATCATACCCGTACGATGAAACACCAAACGATATTACGCCGTTGGATATTTGCCCTTTTTCAAATGGCTGTATCATTCCTTTTTCTGCCTGTTCAATAATCCACTCATCTGATTTTATGCCCATATCCGCTCCCCTTACACTATTTTGATGTATTATAACATTTTTCAATTGATTTCAAAAAATATTGATTTAAAAGCCTGTCCTTTAATTTTTTAATGAAATATAGATTTATAACCTCTGCATAATTGATTTTGTATTTCTGTTCACTTTAACGAGGTTGAATTTTTTCATATATTTATTATAGTAACCAGAGTAAGGAGCTGCAGATGAAAAGAGAGATAAAAGAAACAATTGCATTAATTGGGAAAAGACTCTACGACAGGCGTTTAAATGGCGGATATGGAGGGAATATTTCCATTAAGGACGAGGGAATGATTTATATTACTCCTTCTGGTGTGCCAAAGGACATACTTTCATATTCAGATATCCTTGTAGTAGACTTTAAGGGAAATTTGCTGGAGGGGGAAGGCAAACCTTCTTCCGAATTATTATTCCATGTTGCTATTTACAAAGAAAGAAGTGATGTAAATGCTATTGTGCATACCCATCCACCGGTTGCAACCGGGTTTGCAATTGCAAACATCCCTTTGCGGAAAGCGATACATGAAGAAGTATCGCTCATTTTAGGCGAAGTACCCGTACTTCCTTATGAAATGACATCGTCAAAAGAACTTGCAAAAGGTGTAGCAAATGCCTTTAAAAAATATAATGCGGTAATGCTTGCAAACCATGGGGTTATTACTGTCGGCGATACGCCTGAGAAAGCATTCAGGAGAGCCGAAGAGCTTGAGAATATCTGTATATCAACTCTTGTCGCCAATACTTTTGGCGGAGTGAAGGAAATACCGGAAGATAAACTCAAAGCGCTATTCTCGATGTTTTATAAGAAAAAATAGCTTATTTAATCTGGCTTGATTATATACCGGATGTCTTCTTCATCTCTTTCTACGAGGATATGAGGAGCATTTGCAGTATAGTAAAGATTCTTTTTCTTTCTCCCAAAATCCAGGACAATATGAAACACCTCTGTTTCTTCATCTTTGATTGTTCTCTGTTCCTCCCCAAGATTATAAACAGAACAGTATGCAAATAATGATGTGTACGGGTGGTAATCGTATATGTATGCTTCTTTTTCTTTGAAATTAAATCCCGAGAAGAGAAACGGCAATGCCTCATCTGGGTATGTGTTTTCATTGCTTTTTAAATTATATTTTCTTAGTTCTCCGCTTTCTTCAATACTTATTTGTATTATTTTTTCAAAAAAATTTGCTTCCAAAAATGTAGACACATCTTTTACTTTGTAATTCCCAATAAATTTTACAGGCTTAAGTGTTGTTTTGTCCAGCCACAAAGTAGCGTTTTTTGCGCTTTCGCTTATTTTTAAAAGATCGTTTTCAGCCGTAATAGTAATTGTCGTTTCGCCCAGCTTTTCGTTTTTGTCGGTAGAGTAAATTTCATAAGTATAATTTTCCTCAGGCATTGCTTCCTTTCCACTAAAATGCGCAGGCGGCAGATTCGCTGTGTTATTTTTGCAGCCGGGAAGAATAAACAGAAGCAAAACGATAGGCAATACTACCCCTTTCATTATATTCCTCATTTTTTATGCAAGATAACAGACGGATTGGCAGTAAATTTCATTTCCAGGGCGGCTCCTTTATTTATATTTTATTCTGCGGATCATTTATAGCACTTTATATGGATAAAACAAACTCTTTGCAGGAATTGAATCTCTATTTTGCTCTTCAATGCAACCGTTAAAATGTTATATTCTCCTTATAATAAATTCTTTTTAAAATTCTTTTTTCCTCAAAATGTAGCAAGAGGCAGTAAGCGATAAAAGTATTATACCAATTCCATAAATAAGCGTGGGAAAGTAGATTTCTCCTGTTTGAAAAACTTTTTCGCTAACATACAGGTTTACTATGCTTATCCAACGCATTCCTTTGATGAATGCGATGGGTATAGTTATAACAAGGACTGCAAATGCTGCGAATGCTGCTTTTAAGCGGTCATTGATAAGAGTAGAAAAGAAAATAGCAATAGCAGCTGTAGCGAGTGTACCTGTTACAGCATATAAAAGTTCTATATTAAGAAGACGCATGTTAATATTTAATGGAATGCTGTTTGAAAGAATTGGAAGGAGATATGTAGGAACAACAATGCTTATTGTTAAAAATGCAAAGACGACAATAACTTTTGATAGCAAAACTGATGTTCTTGTGACAGGCCTGGAGAACAGGAAAATACTGCTCTTCCGTTCTGTTTCACCGGCAATAGTCCCGATTGACATAATGATGCCAAAGAATAGAGCAAACTGCCATAAGTTTTTGCCAAACCATTGGGAAAAGATAAAGAAGTCTATGTATTTAAGATTCGGTAACATTGCGGTTAACTGGTTTATTACCCATTCAGGGACAGCAGGATTATCGAGTAGTTCAGGAGAGATCTGCAAAACCATATTATAACCGTATGGGATAAGTAAAAATGCTGTTCCGGATAGAACTATGAACATTATGATAAACTTTGTCAGATTTTCTTTACATTCTTTTTTAATGAGTGTCCACATTTTTCCCCTCCACAAAATGCATAAAGATGTCTTCAAAAGAAAGCGGAATTTTACGCACAATTTCTCCTCCTGCATCCTCTATCTTTTTTATTATCGTATCAGAATCTCTAAGAAGCTTCAGGTCAAACGTGTATTCATCAATCTTGCTAATGTTTGTTATCCCTATGGCATCAAGCTTATCGGTGTCTATTTTGGATGAAAAGCGCACAGTAATAAGACTGGCATTTTCTTTTATTTTATCCAGCTCTTCTTGTATTACCACTTTACCTTTTTTTATTATTGCTACTTTATCACATATTTTTTCTACTTCGCTTAAGATGTGAGAACTGAAAAAAATTGTAATATTTTTTTCAGCGACTTCTTTTATCAAAAAATCCAACAGCCGTTTCCTTACGACAGGATCCAGACCGTCAGTAGGTTCGTCCAGAATCAGAAGTTCCGGCTCCGTTGACAATGCTATATAAAGGGAGAGTGCTTTTTTCATTCCGCTTGAGTATGTTGATATTTTTTCCCGCAAGGGCAAATGGAATGTATCTTGTAGCTCGTCTATTTTAACGAGGTTCTTTTTTCCGAAAAGCCCGGCATTAAAGCGCAGTATTTCCCATCCGGTCATGTAGTTATACAATGAAAATTCTTCCGGGACAAATCCTATTCTTTTTCGTTTTATTGTACTGTTTATATCAATTCCTTCTCCAAAAAGGTTTACAGTGCCGCTGTCCTTTTTTATCAATCTAAGCAAAACCTTGATAGTAGTAGTTTTGCCTGCCCCGTTTGGTCCTAAAAATCCAAAAATGCTACCCTCTGGCACAGTGAGGGTTAAGTCATTAAGCGCCCGAACCGTGCCAAAGGATTTACTAACATTAGTCAGCTCAATTATGTTCATTTTTCATCTTCAAGCTTTACTGCTGTTCCATAAGCAAGCAGCTCTGCTGCCCCCTGCATCACAGAAGACGTGGCAAGCCTTACGTTAACTATCGCATCTGCACCGAGCTCTTCAGCATGTTTTGTCATTCTTGTCAACGCTTCATCCCTTGAATCTTTCAGGAGCTCTACATACTCGCTAATTTCTCCGCCTGCAAGGTTTTTTAATCCTGCCACAATGTCTCTCCCGATGTTCTTTGTTTTTACCACATTGCCTGTTGCAATGCCTAAAATTTCTTTTACTTTTTTTCCTGGCACATAATCCATTGTTGTTACAATCATTTTATGCCTCCTTTTTATAAATTTTATTAATAATTTCTTCTTTTGAATATCCCGCCTTTAATGCTTCCAGAACAAGCAGATCTATAAGTTTATCAATTTTTTCTTTTCTGGAAAAATCTCTTTTAATTTTTTTTATAAATGTCCCACTTCCTATAATTGTTTCTACAATATTTTCTCTTTCAAGCTCCCTGTATGCTTTTGCAACGGTATTTGGGTTTACTGAGAGCTCAACAGCCATCTCTCTTACGGGAGGAAGCCTTTCTCTCTTTTTAAGCAGTCCTTTTGCAACACCCATTTTTACCTGCTTTATTATCTGCTCGTATATGGGCACACCCTCATACGGGTTTACATAAAATTTCATCATTGTACTAATACAATAAGACAATTTATAAAGTTGTCAAGTTGTGGTTAATTGGCCAAAAAGATTGTTTTTGTATACAGATTTTTTAGGTAAAAATGTTTTTATCTTTTAAATAATGTGGATAATTTGTATCTTTTTTTAAAATATTTGTTCAAAAGTAAGCATTATTTGTGACAAAACGGTGTCATAAAAAGTTATACACATTATCCACAATTTACTGTGGATAATGTTATAATCAATGCTGACAAAGAGTGAAATTTTTTCTAGGATGTCTTAACTCAGCAGCAATCAGTAGTCGAGTTATCCCCACGTTATCCAACTGCAAGAGAACTATAAATACAGCCAAAGATATTTTTTGTTTTTGATTTAAACAGGGTTTTTTGAATAGATACTTTTCCACATTCTCTTCTGTATGGCTGTCTATTCTTCTTCTTTCTTGAAAAGGCTCTTGTCAAATAGCTTTCCCCGCATTTCTGGATTTATATTTTTTATGAAAAAATCTGTGACACTGTAATAAGCAGCATTGTTGCTAATCTCTTTCTTTATTAATCCCTTTTTTAGAAGCGTGTTTACCATCCTTGTGCTGTTTACGCCCCTTAATTTGTCAATTCTTCCCTTTGTTGCTTTCTCGCTGTTAATCAGAATTGCTATAACCTCCAGCGCTTCTTTTGAAAGGGTAGATTTTTTTACCTTCATAAACTTCGAGTAGAAGCGTTTGTATTTTTCATTTGGAATCAGCGTATAACCCTTTTTGGTTAATACCACATTGATTCCTTTGTCTGCATATTGTTTTTCGAGATCAAGAAGGATCTCCAGTATAGCATCTGCGCTGATGCCAAATGTTTCCCGTAACTTTCCTATAGTAATGGGCTTTCCAGAGACAAATAAAATTGATTCAATTGCTAAGAGGTATTCTTCTTTTTTCATTGTTGTAAATCACGTAGATTGGAGCAAACGTGTCCTTTTGTGTTATTTTTGCAAATTTGCTCTTTGCCAGCATGAGAACGGCAATGAACATCAGAACAATTTCCAGGCGGGATTTTTTGCCTGAGAAGAGCTCTTGAAAAACAATCTTCTTTTTCTTTTTTATTTCTTCTTTTAACATCTGCATCGTTTCTTTTATCGAGATGTTGTTTTTCTTTATCTCTTTCTCGTCAAGATAACTTTCTCTCTCTAAGAGCTCCTGCACGATTTTTGAAAGTTTTGAAAGAGGCACGCTGGCCTCTTCTTCGACTTCAACGTACTGTGCTTTTTTGAAAGTGCTTTTTTTCGATATGCTTTTCTGTATGATTGAAAAAATTTCCATAAGCTCTGTATCGTCAGACATTTCCTTCTTTCTTTTGCTGTCTTCCAAAGAAAAGAGGTAAAGCAAAAGTTCTGATTTTAATGCTATAAGAGTGCTGAGATACAGAATGGTGTTCCCTACTTCCAGAAAATCTTCATTATCGCGTATGTCTTTAAGCTCTTTTTCTACGGTAGAGATTAAATTTATTGTAAGCAGGTTGTCCCTGCTTTCCTTTGCATTTTTTATTATTGCGGAAAGTACTATTGTTTCGCTCATTAATCAATCTTCATCATTGAGAGGACTTCTTTTAATGTTTCCGAAGCAACCTTTTTCGCTTTTCTGCTTCCCTCTTCAAAAATTTCTATAATTTCCTGTTCATTACTCTCAAGTGATTTTCTTTTTTCGCGTATTCCTTTAAGAAGTTCGTTTAATTTTGCCGCGCACTGTTTTTTACAGGCAACGCATCCCAATTGTCCGGATTCACAATTCTGTTTTATCTCAGGCACTCCTTCTTTGTTAAAAACTCCGTGATATTTAAAAATAGTGCATATTGCAGGATGTCCTTTGTCGTGCAATCGTATTTTTGCGGGGTCTGTAATAGCAGACATAATCTTCTTCGTCGTTTCCTCTTCCGTATCTGCAATTTTTATGTCATTATCTAAACTCTTTGACATTTTTCTTCCGTCAACTCCGGGAAGGGATGGAAATTCTGTGAGCAGCGGCTGTGGCTCGGGGAACAAATTCCCGTATAAGCCGTTAAATCTCCTTACAATTTCTCTTGCAATTTCAAGGTGATGTACCTGGTCTTTTCCTACTGGGACATAATCTGCTTTGTATATGATAATGTCAGATGTCATGAGAATTGGATATCCAAGCAGTCCGTATGATACATTTTCTTTGAGGCCTAAATCTCTTATCATTTCTTTTACTGTCGTATTTCTTTCGACCCATGGAGTGGGGACAATCATTGAGAGAAGCAAAGTGAGATATGCGTGCTCAGGAACTTTTGACTGTATGAACAGCGTGCTTTTTTCGGGGTCAATACCTGAGGCGAGCCAGTCAAGCATTACCTCTATTCTGTTTCTTTTTATTTCATCGGTATGGTCATAATCTGTTGTTAATGCGTGAAGGTCCGCAATAAAATAGTACGAATCATATTGTCCCTGCAATTTGGTATAGTTTGAAAGGGCGCCAAAAAGATGCCCTATGTGTAATTTCCCTGTGGATCTCATGCCGCTTAAAACTCTTTCCATCTATTTCCTCCTATAGAAGCAAATTTATCACTGGTAAAATAATCTTGTTTAGCAGGTTAAAAGGAACTTTCAAAAATATCAAAATAATGAGAAGAAACATTCCGTAGTAGTTTATTGACTCATCTAAAATATAGCGTTGAGGTCTTTTGGTAAAGGCAAATAATACTTTTGAGCCGTCCAGTGGCGGGATGGGGATAAGGTTAAACATGCCGAGAAATATGCTGTAAACGATGATGTACTGCAGTAGGACAACAATGTAGCTAAAGCTTGTAAGCATAGTGGGAGAGCTTACCGCCCATTTGTAGATAGGAGAGAGAATAATTGCCGTAATGAAATTCATCACCGGGCCTGCAAGCGAAACAATTACCATTCCTGAGCGCAGATTCCTTAGCGCAAAGAAGTCCACTGGCACTGGTTTACCCCAGCCAAATCTAAACAGGATTAGGGTAATCATACCGACAGGGTCTATATGACGCAATGGGTTTAAACTTAACCTGCCCATTCGTTGCGCTGTCGTGTCGCCTAATTTATATGCCGAATACGCGTGGCCAACTTCGTGTATTGTTAAAACAACCAAAACAGCCGGCAGCGTAAAAAGCAACAATTTAATCCAATAATCTGCATTAAATTCAAACATTCTTTTTTACTCCTTTCTATTTTGAAGTATTATAATACTTTTTTTGATTTCTTAAAATTGTATTAATCTGTTCTCATTTTTAATAAGATATAGACGGGGAGAAAAAGATAAAGTCAAATGAGTATAAACTTGAATGATTTGAGAAAAAAGAGTACAATAATATGTATGTGGTATTGAATACAGTACATAAAATGGGAGAAAAATTAAAGCATTACAATTATTTTTAGATTGCGCAAAAAAGTGCAAAAATTAAATAAAGGAGTGAAAAAATGAGAGATCTTGATTCGAGGTTTAATATTGGAAGCCTACTTATCGCATTGGGCTGTGCCTTTATTCTTGGAAATACAGGCGCTGTAAACTCTGTTTTCTGGACTTTTGTCGGATTTTTCCTGCTGTTTGACGGGGTTCGCTATACTGTAAAATATATGCAAAGAAAAGACAAATCCGGCACGGAAGGGTACTTATCCATGATTTTTATAGGAATTTTTATCCTTCTTTTTACGTTCTCTATATTGCAATTTTCAACTGTGGCAGTTGTTGCCGGCGGGTTTATTTCTGTAGGCCTTGCGCTGCTTATTAAAGGATTTTTTTATAAACCACACGGCAAGGATATTACCACGGGGCTAATACTTATTGTAATAGGGCTGTTTTTATTTATTCCATTTGTATTAAATATCTCTGGGATAGTTTTTAATGCAGCGAATAAGTATGGGATCTGGATGCTTATTATCATTCTTGGTATCATTATGCTTATTCCGCGCAAAGGAGGCAAAAGCCAATGAAAAAAGACACCGGTAAGACAAAAAAAGAAACAGCCGGCGTATGTGTGCAATGCGGCAAAGCAATTTCTGTTGATGAGGCAATTATTATTGATGAAAAGATTTACTGCAAAGCGTGTGCAGAAAAGATAAAAATGGACGAAGAGAAGCCAAAAATGTTGCATAAATCAGCTAAAAACAGAATGCTTGGAGGCGTATGCGGGGGACTGGGTGAATATTTTAATATTGACCCAACCATCGTGAGGGTTATTTTTGCAATACTCCTTTTTGTCCCGAGTCTGCGGTTCTGGTTTATGCCGCTTATTTATCTCCTGCTCTGGATTATTATGACTGAGGACTGAGGTGAAATGATGAAAAGCTACAATGATTCCGAAAAAGAAGCAATCGGCGTATGTGTGAGATGCGGGAAGGCAATTTGCCCGGAAGAAGCAGTAACCATTAAAGGCAAGCTTTATTGCAAAGAATGCGCAGAAAAAACCGGCACACAAAAAAAGCTGTACCGGTCACGGAAAGACCGGATGCTTTCTGGTGTTTGCGGCGGGTTGGCAGAGTATATTGGAATTGACCCGACCATTGTCCGTGTTCTGTGGGTTATAATTTCTTTAGTGTACGGTTCCGGCATTTTAATTTACATTATCCTTGCCCTGATTGTACCGAAAGAACCTCTTATTTGACAAATATATTTGAAAGGGAGAGGCTGTAATGATAAAAATAAATCCCGAAGACGAACAGCATATTTTGCTGAATGTCGCAGAACAGATATGCATTGCTGCAAGAACAGCGCCAAAGGCGTACGGCGAAGATTCAATTGTTACAGGGATAGTATACGGGGAAGAACTTGAAAAACTGCAGGAAGAAATGATAAAAATAGGCAAAGAAAAAAACCTTAACTTTTTAATAAGAGACGCGGGGAACATCGAGGGCAAAGTCGTTGTTTTGATAGGAACCAGGCTGAAAATCCACCAATCTTTATTTTGCATCTCCCGCGATGAAATGGAAGGGAAATGTATCGAATCTGCCGTTGATATGGGCATTGCAATAGGATCTGCCGTTTCAACTGCAATGCAGCTAAAAATTGACAATAGGATAATGCTCAGCATCGGGCTTGCTGCACTTAATCTTAATTTACTTAAGGAAGATGTGAGAATGATATACGGTATCCCGCTCAGTATTTCCGGGAAAAATCCGTTTTTTGACAGGAGACAAAAGTGAAAGAACTGTTGCTCATTCCAGGCCCTACTCCTGTAAGCGATGACGTGCTTAAAGCTCTATCCCAAAATACGATTTCGCACACGGATGACCGTTTTGTCGAAGTTTTTATAAAGGCCTTGAACAAAATGAAACTGTTTTTCGGAACACGAGACGGGCAGATATTTATTATTGCAGGCTCCGGTACGCTTGGCATGGAAATGTCGCTTACAAATATTTTGGAAGAAAATGAAAATCTTCTTGTTGTTTCTCATGGTTATTTTGGAGACCGTTTTGTTGAGATAGGGGAAACATTAGGATTAAATGTGGATGTATTGAAAAGCAAAGCTGGGATGCATATTGATTCTTCTTCTCTTGAGGACTACCTTGCCAAAAAGAAATATAAGGCGGTAACATTTACCCATGTTGATACGTCAACAGGCGTAATGACAAATATGGAAGAAATGAGCAAGATAATTAAAGAGGTTTCACCTGATACGCTAATTGTTTTGGATGGGGTGTGCGCTACCGGCGGTGTTCCTGAAAAGATGGACGAATGGGGAGTTGATGTCGTATTTACCGGCTCTCAAAAAGCAATTGCTGTGCCTCCCGGGCTTACTATGCTTGCTTTTTCAGCGCGGGCAGTTTCAGCGCGAAAGAAAATGGAAAAAATGAGAACTTATTACGGCGATATACTCAGATGGATGCCAGTTATGGAAAACCCGTACAAACATTTTGCCACGCCAGCGGTAAATATGATTTTTGCGCTTGAAAAATCTCTTGATGGCATTTTAGGGCAAGGTTTAGACAAATATTACGAAAAGCATAAAATGCTCGCTACGCTGGCAAGATCTCCTATAAAAGCATTTGGATTTAACAGTTTAGCTGACGACGACATTGCAGCACCTACGCTTTCAGTATTTATCTATCCGCCAGGTATTGACGATGCAGGGTTCAGGTCTTTGCTTAAAGAAAAAGGCGTTATAGTTGCAGGGGGAATAGGAGAATTAAAAGGAAAATGCTTTAGAATGGGGCATATGGGAAGCATTGCCGCGGAAGACATACTTCATGCATTAAAATGCATCGAACAGGTTATAAAAGAAAAATATATGTAGATAATTTAAATATTTTTTAAAAATTTGCTGTTTTTTTAAGTTTGTTCGCTGCGGCTACAGCAACTCCTGCCTTTATTAAATCTATAAGTACAAATGGAACTATACCGACAATAAATGCTTTTTTAAAATCGTTCATAAAGAGGCCAAGTCTAAGCCATCCAAATATGTATATTACTGCTATTCCGGCAAATGACGCTATTGAATCAAAACGAATATTGTTTCCTCTTTTGCTTATCCATCCTGCAAGAAACGCTGCCACTGGGAAAGCAATTAAATATCCCCCTGTCGGGCCGTAAATATGGACAATACCTCCGGTCAATCCCGCAAAAACAGGAAGCCCCATAGCACCTATGAGCAGGTAAAGTGCCTGGCTTAAAAATCCCAGCCGCGCCCCCAGGACCAGCCCGCTAAGCAGAACAAAAAATATTTGAAGCGTAATAGGCACCTGCCCGATCGGAATTGCTATCTGCGCTCCGACTATTGTTAGTGCTGTAAATATTGCAGTGTATGTTATATCCCTTGTTTTCATTTCGCTTCCTTTATTTTTTACCTTGTTATTTTACGGATTTACTGCAAAAAAGCAATCCGATACTCACTTTTATGTCTTTAAGACCCTTAAAAATCCCAAGAACGCCTGATAAACACTGCATTTGTGGCATATTGACGGAAACACATCATAGATGCCCTACAGCGAATAATTACCCAAAATATGGATATTTATGCCTC
>JAUXIC010000031.1 GCA_030621215.1 Caldisericota bacterium | reverse complement strand
TACATCTGTCACAATCTGGTAAATAGGAATGGCCGCCGCAGGCGGTGTGCATTTTTTAAGGTCGATGTATTTTATCTCTTCTCCTACTTTGTCCAGTACTTCTCTTATTAATTTTTTATCATTTGTTGCAGCTTTTGCTGTGCGGAATGCCTGGTTCATTATACAGGGAATGCATTCTAATTGTGCTTTCATTTTTTCCTTCCTTTTATTATTAACCGCTTTCTGTTATTGGAAAATGATTAAGTTTTACGTTTCGTCTTTTCATACTAAATTTTATTCATTATGCTTTTCTGAATAAATCTTTATAATTGTATGCTGTTTCGTAAATCTGAATGATTTTTTCTTTTGTAAGAGGTTCTCTTGCGCGTACAATGCCATTTGCATTTGCATCTTCTATTGTCATATCTGCAAGTTTTTCTATGTCTTCTTTTTTAACCCCTATTTCTTTTAATGAGGTGAATGCATCAATTTTTTTCATCCAGTGGACAAGGCGTTCAGTGGTTTTAGTGGGAGAATCTGTTGAGAAAATTGACTTTCCAAGTAGTTTAAGTCTATCTGTATGCATCTCTTTTGTGTGATGTAAAAATGCTGGCATAAGTGCTGCAAGCCCTCTTCCGTGAGAAACTTTGTATAGTCCCGATATCGGATGTTCAAGTGCGTGCATTGGCATTGGCCCGCTTCTTCCTGCATTTGGAAAACCTGAGAGAGCTAATGTAGAAATCCAGGAGAGTGATTCTCTTGCAGCTGCATTCTTAAGGTCATTTATTATAATTTCTCCCTGGTTCATTGCTTCCTTCATTAAACCTTCCGAGACACGGTCTGATACGGGCGATAAGGCGCAAGATGAAAGATAACTTTCTAAAATGTGAATAATCATATCAATTACGCCATCAACGGTTTGCTTTTTTGGCAGAGATAATGTCAGGAGTGGGTCTACAATGGATATCTTTGGGAACAGGCTTTCTCCCCATAACGACCTTTTACTTCTTGTCTTACTGTTTGTTATCACTCCTCCTGCATCGGCTTCAGAGCCTGTCGCGGCTACTGTTATAACTGCAAGAATAGGAAGTGCGTTGTCAGGCGTTTTTGCTTTTGGTGGCCTTTCGCAGTAATCCCAAACGGGATGTTTACTCACCGTAACTGTTGCAATTCCCTTCGATGCATCAATTACGCTTCCTCCGCCTATTGCTACAATGAAACCGACATTTTCTTTGCGTGCTAATTCTCCGCCTTTATCGACGGTGTCGCTTTCCGGGTTTGGTTCTATTTCGCAAAATTCTACAAATTCTACCCCATTTTCTTTAAGCATTTTTTTGGCTTTATTTAACAACCCTGAAGATTTAGCAAAGTGTTTTCCTGTAACAATTAATGCTTTTTTCCCTATTCTTTTCGCTTCTTCTCCAAGTCTCTCAAATTCACCCTTCCCAAAAACTATTTTAGTCGGTAGTTTAAATGTGAAGTTATCCATACTTTGCCTCCTCATAATAATTTGTTTTATAAAAGTATACTACAAAAACATGAAAAGAATAAGCAATGGGGTTGCTTATTCTTTTTAAGCTTTAATGTTCTTAATGTTAATCATGTTTATTTTTCGGACAGGGCTTGTTGTGTTTTATCTTCAGGAATAAAACATAGCACCAGGCAACAAAAAGTTTACAAAAGCAGGAAAAAATTTTTGCTTATATGCCTGCAGGGGGAAAATATTCATCGCAACTTTGTTTTCCTCATATCTTCAAGTGTTAACTTTTTTTTGGACTTTTTAAGGTTTTAGTGTAAAATAACTATGAAAGGGGTGAATGGATGAAAGTAAGGGAGGCTGTAGTTGCGGGTGCTTTTTATCCTGCCGACAAAGAAGAACTAAAAATGATGGTGAAGCAGTTTATTGCGGCATCTCCATTATTGCAAATTCCCCATATAACAACAATTATTGCTCCTCATGCCGGCTATATATATTCTGGTCCTGTTGCTGGATACAGCTATAGGCAGTTGGACAATCTGGATAAAAGCAAACACTGGACCATTTTCCTGATTGGACCATCTCATCATTCTTATTTCAAGGGCGTATCAGTCGGGTTGTTTGATGCCTATAAGACGCCTCTTGGGATTGTTAATGTCTCAAAAACCACTAAAAAACTTCTTTCAGAAGAGAATTTTCACTTTATTTTAGAAGCTCATCTTGAAGAACATTCCCTTGAAGTGCAACTGCCATTTTTGCAGGTAGCTTTACCTCATTTTGAAATAGTCCCTGTTATTACAGGCGATGTGTCTCCCAATTACTTAGGGACGGCTCTTGCTAATTATGCTCCTGAGCATTCTATTTTTCTTGTAAGTTCCGATTTAAGCCATTATTATCCTTATGAAGTAGCAAGGGATATTGATAGCCACTGCAACGATGCTGTGAAAAAGCTCGACCTGAAAGAACTTGCGGTTTGTGAGGCGTGCGGGAAAGTTGGAATTGCTACTGCAATATATCTTGCCAAAAAAAATAAATGGAAAAGTAAAGTGCTTCATTATGCAACAAGTGGAGATGTTGCGGGTTCAAAGGCACAGGTAGTGGGATATGGTGCCTATGTTTTCTACAAGGAGTGATAATTATGGAGGCGCGGCTTAAAAAAGATCTTTTGAAAGTTGCAAGGAATGCCATAAAAAATTATCTGGACCACGAGGGAAAAATTACTGTTTCAGAGGATGATTTTACGGATCCTGAATTCTGGGAAGACAGAGGCACTTTTGTGACTCTCACGATAAATGGAAAGTTGAGAGGATGCATTGGAACGATTGTTCCTGTTCGTCCTCTGATGCTTGATTTGATAGATAATGCAATTAATGCTGCATTTAGCGATCCACGTTTTTATCCTCTTGCAAAAGAAGAATTTCCTATAATAGATATTGAAGTATCAATTCTTACCGTTCCCGTGCAATTAAAATTTTCCTCTTCCAACGAATTGCTCAACAAGGTTCGACCCAACATCGATGGCGTAATCATACGAAGAGGCCCGTATCAGGCAACCTTTTTGCCTCAGGTATGGGATGAACTACCCGACAAGGAAGCATTTTTTAAACATCTGTGCTTAAAAGCAGGCTTAAGTGAAGATTGTTTCAAGATAGACGGGTTAGAAGTCTATATTTATCAGGTAGAATCTTTTTTAGAGGGAGAGTTTAGATAAGTGGATATGTTATTGTGACTTTCCTTTCATCAGCATCCCACTCAACACTTCCGCCAATATTTTCTACGATAAAGCGCAGCGGCAGATAAGTTCTTGAATTAATGATAAGCGGGCAAACATTTTCGTTTTCGTCTATTCGTACTTCTTTTTCGTTTACTATTGCTATATTGCTCCCTATAAAAAGATGAATTTCTGCACCATTTATAAATATTGTCACTTCTTTATTCTCAGTCTCATAGAAAATTTTTCCACCAAGTGATTCTATAATGGCTCTTATTGGGAGCAAGGTTCGTCTATCCTTGATAATTGGGGCGGTGTCGATAATTTTTTTTGTAGAGTTGACGTATATGTATTTTTTACCAATAAAGAGCTCAAGTACCGTTGGCGGCAGTGGCGAATACGCTATTACAATATTTTTTACCGCTTTATTTCCAGCTTCATCTTCTGCGATTGCTTCTATAATATTCTTTCCGATTTTTAGTTTTATGTACTCGGAATATTCCGTGTTGTCACATTTCTGGTCATTTACGTAAAGATTTATTGCATCAATTGCCTGGATGTTTATTTTGATGAAGGCATTTGGTGTTAATTTTGGTGTTTGACTGGATAAAATTTCTGGCGGTATTCTGTCTAATGTCACAATAAATGAGTCTTCTGTTAGGTTCCCTGCTGTGTCAGTGCAGCTGATTTGTATTTCGTTCTCTCCATCCTTAAGATGATAATCGACGGAAAAACTACCTTCCTCATCGAAAGTTACGTCCTGGCCGTTTATCTGAACTGAGTCTACTGAGACGTTGTCAGATACCTTTCCTTTTAATAGTAGGGGGGTGCTGTTGACAAGCCCGGGTTTGTTGACTGAAAGTTCTGGTGGTTCAAAATCGGTCTTCTTAAGTTCAAAATTTATTTCTGCATCTTCTATAACTTCAATATCATTTTCTATCATTTCAAATCCATTTTTTTCCAGTGTTATGTGATGAAGTCCTGATGCCACTAAAATGGAGAGTGGCGTAATGTATTCCGTTTTTTCATCATTTAAGGTAAGCGATGCCCCTTGCGGAGTTGTTGCAATGGTCAAGAGGAATTTTCCACTCGACCATGGTTTATTTGATAAAACCGGGATTGTATCGATGTTTAGCTCGATTGGCTGGCTTGCTCCAATGCATTTTAACACGACTTGGAAACTGCTTACATTATTTGGTGTCTTATCTATTTCTGAAATTAAATGGTATTTTGTAAATTCCTCCCCATTCATAATAAATTTTTCCTGAATAATCGTTCCATCGCTGTCTAACAGTTCTTTTTTTAATGTAAAATAAGGAATATCCACTGTTTTATTTATTACCGATATTTTGATACTCTTTTCATCTATTTTTATTGTAGTTGTAAATTTTACCGGTATCACTTCTATCTCTACCATTTCGCCAAAAATTTCTTCATTATTTGTGAGTAACTGCATATGGATTTTAATACTGCTTGTTAGCGGGGGAGTTTCAATATAAAATGTAGTAGATTCCCCATTTTCTATATTAGTTTCAAGTGCGGAGGAAATAATATTTATATTTTTGGGGGGCAGAATTGTCACAAGGGAAAAACCCTTTTCCCACATAACTTCTCCATTATTAAGCACTTTTATCGGCAAGGTCGAAGCAGTTTCTTCCGGCACATAAAAAGAAATGGTTTTTTCGAAAAATTTGGAGGAAAGTTTTTTGCTCACGCCAAACCATCGCGTGTATACTTTAGCAAACAGGTAGTTTCCCCCGATATATACGCCATTATCCTGGTAATAACCACCGATGTATGGAGTGTAGAGGTATAGAGCCGCAGTGGCGGCATTTTCTGGTATAACTACATTTTCAATGTATTTAGAATCATCAAGGGTTTTATGGGGTTTGCCTACTTCCCATCCATATTCGCTTGCTTTACTGTCAAAAGCATATCTTAGAAGATTTGTTCCGTTATCAACCTGCGTGGCAAAGGTAGATGGTTTATGATACCCCATCGCGTAATCCAGAGCATGCTGATTATAGGTGGTTGCCGCAATCAGGCTTTCCTCTTTTTGTATTGTTGCCATAATGACCTTTGGGCTTATTTTGTATTTCTGGGCTGCATTGAAAATTATTTGCGCTGCTGTTTCTCCATTTTCCTTATAATCGGGAAGAACGGTTCCCTGCCGGGAAAGAAAATCATTTATCTCTGCAAGGTTCATACTGTTAAAATCTGTAAAATCCTCGTCGCTGATAAGAAAATTTTTATCAAAGGCAAGAGTTTCACCGGAAATTTTTGGAATGTATGCAAAAAGAAGAAACAGCAGAAGTGCTATCGCGCAAATTTTCTTCATCTATTTATATGTATCCGGGTCTTTAAAGAACAGTGCGGTTATAAACATAAGTGCCATCGGAATAATACCAAAAAGAACAATTGCGGAAGTCATCCCGGCGCTAAGTGCTCCAAGCTCTGGCATAATAAAGCCTCCCAGGTTGGCAGCGATGAGAATTATTCCACTCCCGACTCCGGCATATGCAATGCCAATTTTTGAATATGCACTGGGAAGATGCACTCCTAATGGGTACATTGGGAATAGCGCAAAACCTAAAATGAGTCCGTTTATGGCAAATGCTGCAAATCCGGAAAGCCTCGGTATAAGGAGCAGCATAATTATGCAAACGACGGGAAGGGTTACAAGAAATATTTTCACTTTCTTTATGCGATGGCTTATATTTGGCACAGTCATTGCCCCTATCAGGCATCCAAGGAGAATTACAGCATGTATGATTCCTGCCTCAGTTGGAGTGATACCTTTGAATTTTGTAAGAATTGTCGGGTACCAGCCTGCAAGCCATGCAAAGACGCCTATATCCAGAAAAGCAATAATCATAAGTGGAATCATTGCCTTTTCAGATAGTATAATTTTTAAACTTTTAGCAAACGACGGTCTCTTCGGTGCTTCTACCTGCTTTGCAAATTCCTGCGTTTTTATCACGACTACATAAAAAATTGCAATAACTGCTGTAATTATACCGTATGCAAGTAATGTATTAAAAAAACCGATTTTCTTTACCAGTGGGTATGTAATGAGAAATGTGATAATCTGGCCGAAGGTAAGTGAAGCAGTAAAACCCGCAACGCGGCCAGCTGCTTTTTCTTTTTTAAACAGTCTGTAAGCAAGCGGAGCCCAGGACGTAAAGCAGAAGACAGCGCTTATTGAAAAAATAATCTGGACTATAAGGAGGGCATAGAAATTTCCTATGGTGAAAGGCCGTATCATAACTGTTATTGCCATTACAAGTGCGGCAATTGTTGTTGTCTTCTTTACGTCCGTGTCAGCGAGACTACCCGCAGAATAGGACAAAAACACAAGCATGATTGGCACTGATGCTATAAACAGGGCAAGAAGAAATCCTGAAACATGATAAGTCGGTTCGATAAAGGATCCGAGTAGTGGCCCCCACATAAACCAGTTAAAGCCAACCAGCGCTGTAATGAGCGCAAAAGCAAAGTAAGTAAGGTTACTGAACTTCCCTGAAGCAATTTTTTCTTGTTTCATATACTACTCCTTTCTCATTTTTCTATGATTATATGAAGTATCGTACTTTTGTAAATAAATTTTGTTATATTTCGTGATAGCCCTCTGTGTTATATAGGCGGCAAATGTAAAATAAATCGTGTGATACCTGTGAAAGTTATAGGTCTGTAAATTGCTTTAGGAACTCCCGGAAAAAGAAAATAATTAAGGATAACCAACGGGGAATGCTTAAAAACAAAAGATTTTACTGCATGAGAGGAAGCAGCCGTTATTGTATGAGAGTATGAAACCTTTTTTATCTCTGTTGCGTCTGTTTCTGAATGTTGTAAAATCGTTAATTGTCAATTAATAGGCTGTTAATTTTAAAATTGCTGTTTTATGATACAATTTTAAAATCACAGGAAACAGAGGCACGGATTCGAGAGAGGAAAATTTTTGGTTCATGCACAGAAGAATAGATATAAAAATGGGGATTGACGGAGGAGAAGATGTCTAAATTGATTGTAGTAGTTGACGATGAGCCCGATATTGTAGAACTTATGTCCTACCATTTAACAAAGGAAAACTTTCGGGTTAAAAGCTTTTACAATGGAGAAACATTGCTCTCCTATCTACGGACTGATTGTCCGGATCTCATAATCTTGGATCTGATGCTGCCAGAAGTTGACGGATTGGAAATTTGCCGGATCCTTAAGAAAGATAAGAGAACATCTCTTATTCCTATTGTTATGCTTACCGCCAAAGGAACTGAAACAGACAAAGTTGTTGGTCTGGAGTTAGGGGCGGATGATTACATGGTAAAACCTTTTAGCCCAAGAGAACTCATTGCTCGAGTTAAAGCAGTGCTGCGAAGAACAGAAGCAAAAACGGAAGAAATTAAAATAATTAAAAGAAATGATCTAATAATAGATTTGGCAAAGTATAAAATAACTATCAAAGATAAGCAAATTAATTTAACAACGACAGAATTTAAGCTCCTTACTATCCTTGCGGAAAGACCTGGATTTGTATTTACGAGAAACCAGCTGCTGGATAGATTGTGGGGCACGGATAAAATCGTTCTTGATAGAACTATTGACGTTCACATTAGGCAATTGAGAAAGAAATTGGGCAAAACTGGCACGCTAATCGAATCGGTAAGAGGAATTGGTTATAAGTTTGGAGAATAAGAGATGCCAAAAACACGAATTGGATTAATGTGGAAACAGTTTTTTATATATCTCCTTATTATTGTCCTTACTTCTTCTTTTCTGGTTTTTTTCGTTTCAAGGGAGATAAATAAATATTATGTTAGCAATTTAAAATCCAATCTTGAAAATCAGGCTCTGCTGGTTTCAGAAATGGTAATGAATTTAATATCTTCTGGCAATACTGAAAAAATTGACATTCTTGCTAAAGAAATGGGTGAGAAGATTGGAACAAGAATTACAATCATAAGAAAAGATGGATTAATCCTGGGAGATTCAGAAGAAGATCCTGCAAAAATGGAAAATCATGCCACAAGGCCTGAAGTTATTCAAGCACTTCATAATGAAATAGGCTCAAAAATTCGGTACAGCACTACAGTAAAAAAAGAAATGTTATACGTTGCTATTCCAGTCACAGAAAACGGTGAAATATTAGGAGTTGTAAGGACGAGCTCATTTGTTCCAGAAATTCAAAAAAGTTTAGGAACAATCAATAAAAAGATAATTTCTATAGCCATTATACTAATGATTATTGCATTAATGTTTTCCATTTTATCTTCACGACTCTTTACAAATCCCATCAAGGAAATTGCCTTTGCTGCTGATAAGATTAAAAACGGTGATTTTACAACCAGAATATTTATAAAACGAAAAGATGAATTAGGAGAATTGTCTGATGCAATTAACGAGATGGCTCGTGAACTACAAAAATTATTTACTGACCTGAACTTGGAAAGAGAAGAACTTCAGGTAATTCTCTCATCAATGGTCGAAGGTTTGGTTGTTATTAATGGAGAAGGAAAAATCGTCTTGTCAAACAAGAATTTTTTAATTATAGCTGGTGTTTTAAATGAAGCATCAATTCAAAGCAAACATTATTGGGAGGTTCTGCAAAATGATGAGATTAACAAACTTGTAAAATCTGTGATCCAGACTGGCAAAACCCAGACTTTTGAAGTTCAATTTGGCGAGAAGATTTACCTGGTTAATGGAACTCCAATACCGAAAACCGCAGGGGGAAAAATAATAATCGTTTTACACGATATAACGGAGCTTAAACGGGTAGAAAAGGTAAAAACAGATTTTGTTACCAATATAACACATGAACTTAAAACTCCGCTTACCAGCATAAAGGGTTTTGTGGAGACTCTTAACGAAGAAGCAGGTGCCAATACCAAGAATCAGCATTTTCTAGAGATAATTGAAAGAAACACAGACAGACTAATAGACATTGTAGACGATTTATTGCTGCTTTCTAATCTCGAGGATAAAAAACAGAAACTGAAAATAGAAAAAATTAATTTAAGAGAAATGGCTGACAATATTCTAAAAATCTTTGAAATAAAATTTAAAGAAAAAAAGATAAGCTTTGAACTGGATATTTCAGACAATGTTTCGAATATAAAAGCAGATCCTTTTTGGCTTGAACAACTATTTATAAACCTGATAGACAATGCAATTAAATACACTGACAAAGGAAACGTCAAAATTAAGATATTCTCACAAGGTAAAGATGTTCAGATTGAAATTCAAGATTCAGGAATAGGCATACCTAAGGAGCATTTATCAAGAATATTTGAGAGGTTTTACGTAGTTGATAAATCCCGTTCACATAAACTTGGAGGAACAGGGTTGGGATTATCAATTGTAAAACACATTATACAGCTCCATAATGGAAAAATATCAGTAGAAAGCAAAGTTGGAAAAGGCTCAAAATTTATAGTTATCCTACCGAAAGGTTAATCAGTATAAATTCAGAAACGTAGTGTCCTTATTCCAAAAGGCGCTGCTCCTCAATAATGCACTGATTTTATCGCATTAACATACCTGGTCTTAATATATTTGTCGTTTAGATATTAAACTTAACGGAAAATTAACATTTTCCTTATACGGAGCTAACAATTGGATGCATACTAAAATTATGGAAGCGAAAAATTAAATTAAAAAGGAGGAAGAGATGAAAAAAAGTGCAAGTCACAGCAAGGCAGGAAGAGTAAAAAAGGTATTGGGTGTGGTGGCTGTAATTTTTGTGATTGCTGCTCTACTGAGTGGCTGCAAACCGACTGAGGCAAAAAAAAATATAGAAAGCCTTACATTAACGGGCTCAACCACTGTACTGCCTATAGTCCAAAAGGCAGCTGAAACTTTTATGGATATTAATCCAAATGCAAGAATTTCTGTGAGAGGCGGCGGCTCCGGTGTTGGTATCTCTGCATTAATTGATGGTACAACAGATATTGCAAATGCCTCAAGAGCAATAAAAGCAGAGGAAATAGAACAGGCACACGGGAAGGGAGTAAGCCCAGTAGAAACAGCAATTGCAATGGACGGAATTGCTATAATTGTACATTCTTCAAATTCAATAAAAGGGATTTCATTGGAACAGATAAAGGCAATCTACACTGGTGAGATCAGTGATTGGCAGGAAATTGGCGGAAAATCAGGGCCTATTATTATTGTTTCAAGAGACGTTTCATCAGGTACATTTGATACATTTAAGAAACTTGTTCTAAGCGGTGAAAAAACGAGGGCAGATGCACTCATGCTTGCTTCAAATAATGCAGTAACAACGACAGTAGCAAACACACCTGGCGCTATCGGTTATGTCGGGCTTGGTTATCTTATAGGGGATGTAGCCGCACTTGAAGTGAATGGAGTATATCCTTCTCAAAAAACAATCATTGACGGAGAATATAAACTTGCAAGATATCTATACATGTACACAAACGGGGACCCACAGGGGGTAGGGAAGGAGTTCATAGATTTTATATTATCACCACAGGGACAGAAAATTGTAGAGGAGCAAGGTTTTATTCCTATCAGATAGAACACAATTTAGGAGCGGGATAAAACCCGTTCCTAAATGAAAGGGGTAAACGTGAAAATTTTTAACCAATACCAGGTATATCCTGCAGAACTAAATTTTAATTGCGCAGCAGATTTTACTATTTATAAAGTATGCTACTTTTGCTTCTTAAAAACACTTAATGAAGCAGAAAAGAATTATAGAAACCATAAAATGCCAAGAACGGGAAACCGACAATGTAGTATCTATTTCTTCCGGAGGACAGATGAAAAAAAGAAAACCTATTGAATATTTACTGCTATCCTGTGCATTATTGTCAATTATTTTTCTTTTTGCCATTGCCGTTTCCTTATTCAAAGAAGGATTGCCAATTTTTAAAGTAGTAAGTCCTGTAAAATTTATTTTTGGCAGTCATTGGTATCCCGCTCATGACCCGCCAGAATTTGGGATATTACCACTTATTTTAGCTTCTTTGCTTATTACTATTGGTGCACTTATTGTAGCAGTTCCGCTGGGAATCGGATCAGCAATTTATATGACTGAACTGGCTCATCCAAAGATAAAGGAAATTATAAAACCGGTCTTAGAGCTTTTAGCAAGCATACCGTCTGTAATTTATGGTTTTTTTGGCATGGTAATTTTTGCTCCATTTATTCAAAGAATTTTTAATATTCCCACGGGGCTAACTGCGCTTACTGCATCTATTCTGTTAGGAATTATGGCACTTCCCACCATAATAAGCATTGCTGAAGACAGCATAACCTCTATTCCAAGCAGCATAAGGGAAGCTTCCTATGCATTGGGTGCAACAAAGTGGGAAACAATTATACAGACAATTATTCCTGCTGCACGTTCAGGAATTCTAACAGCTATTATCTTAGGAATGAGCAGAGCAATTGGTGAAACGATGACTGTGCTTATGATCGCAGGTGGAGCAGCAGTTATACCTAAATCATTTTTGCAACCCGTGCGTCCAATGACGGCTACTATTGCAGCTGAGATGGGAGAGTCTCCGATGGGCAGTCTTCACTTTCATGCTTTATTTGCTATTGCCGCAATATTGTTTCTAATAACTCTTGGGTTTAATATTCTTGCAAATCATATAAAGGAAAAAAGAATATGAGGAAATTTAATCAATTCATAGGGTTTACCTTCAGCAAGTTAGCTGTTTCAATTGTAATTCTAACACTCTTTGCAATACTATTATTCATTTTTAAACGTGGATTCAGTGTTTTAAACCCGTCTTTCATTTTTGAATTTCCAAAGGATGGCATGACAAAAGGAGGTATCTTTCCAGCCATTATTGGTACATTGTGCCTTTCTTTCGGAGGAATTCTTTTTGCCCTTCCATTAGGCGTGATGGGCGCAATTTATCTTAGTGAATATGCCAAATCAAATATAGTAATCCGAATCATACGGCTCGGCATAAACAATCTCGCTGGAACGCCTTCAGTTGTCTTTGGACTTTTTGGACTGGCTGTATTTGTTAAATTCTTTGGTTTTGGAGTATCTATTCTTTCCGGCTCTCTTACTCTGGGGATATTAATTTTGCCCGTAATAATAAGAACAACGGAAGAGGCAATTACGGCGGTACCAAAAGAATTTCGCGAAGCTTCTTATGCATTGGGTGCAACAAAGTGGGAAACAATTAAAAAAGTGGTGCTGCCAGTCGCTACTCCGGGCATTCTTACTGGAGTAATCCTTGGTGTGGGCAGAGCAGCTGGCGAAACAGCACCTATACTTTTTACGGCAACAACTTTTTATACGCGGTATTTGCCAGACTCAATTTTTAGTGAAGTTATGGCCCTGCCATATCATATATATGCACTAATGACAGAGGGAACAAAATCTGAACTTCAGCTTCCTATTGCCTATGGTACTGCCGTAGTACTTCTGTTCCTTGTTTTAGGGATAAATCTCATAGCGATAACCATAAGATATCGTGCAAGAAAGGAGAAAAAATGGTGAATACTAAAATTTTTATAAAAAACCTTAACCTATGGTTTGGTAAAAAACAAGTACTGGTGGATGTAAATATGAACATAGCAAAAAAAACGGTTACAGCAATTATGGGTCCATCAGGATGTGGGAAATCTACATTTCTACGATGTTTAAATCGAATGAATGATTTAACTGATGGAGTAAAGATTACAGGAGAAATAACTATTGATAACAAAAAAATATATGAGAATGGCACAGATGTACCAACGCTCCGCAGAAAAGTTGGAATGGTATTTCAAAGGCCTAATCCATTCCCAAAATCGATCTATGATAATATTGCATATGGTCTGCGAATAAATAAGGTTAGTAGGAATAAGATCCCTGAAATAGTGGAAAAAAGTTTGGAAGCTGCAGCTCTTTGGACTGAAGTCAAGGATCGGCTTCATGAGTCTGCAATGGAGCTTTCAGGCGGGCAGCAGCAGAGATTATGTATTGCAAGAGCCATTGCTATTGAGCCAGAGGTCATACTTATGGATGAGCCGTGCTCTTCTTTAGATCCGGCAGGAATGTTTAAAATAGAGGATCTGATTGAAAAACTAAAAGAGGAATATACAATTATTGTGGTGACACATAATATGCAGCAAGCAGCGCGAATATCAAATTTTACGGCATTTCTCTATTTAGGAAGAGTCATGGAGTTTGGCGACACAAACCAAATCTTTACCAAGCCAAAAGAAAAACTTACCGAAAATTATATTAGCGGTAAGTTTGGATAGAACGAAAGGAGGCCAATATGACAAGAGAAATTTTTCACTTGCATATCAAAGAACTTGAACAGGAGATGATTAGTATGAGCGAAATGGTTATTAAAGCTATAAATCATTCTGTTAAGGCATTAAAGGCGCAAGATGTTGAAGAAGCAAAAAAAATAGCAGCTGATGATATGCTCATTAATAAAAAACGATGGAATATTGAAGAGAAGTGCATTGCTTTGATTGCTACACAACAACCTGTGGCATCTGATTTACGTGATATTATCGTAATCCTGAATATCATTACAAACCTGGAACGTATGGGCGATCATGCTGCAGGAATTGCAAAAATTACTATCAAATATGGGAATAAATTGTTGATTAAGCCACTGATAGATATTCCCAGAATGGCTGAAAAAACAACTGACATGCTAAAAAGAAGTATTGATGCATTTATAAACAAAAATGAGAGTGCAGCACGTGCAATTTGTAATGAAGATGATGAGATAGATGCACTTTATAATCAGGTTTATCGAGAGCTATTGACCTTTATGATTGAAGACCCAAGAGTAATTACGCGAGCGACTTATCTCCTGTGGGTAGCTCATAATTTAGAAAGAATTGGCGATCGAGTAACCAACATTTGCGAACGAATCGTGTTTCTCGTTACGGGCACTATGGAAGAAATTAATGTATCTAAATATTAGCAATAAACGATGACAAACTTCACTTTCTTACCGGTATAACTTTCTTTCTGTCGAGACATTTGATGCTTTTCTGATCGACGGACTGTTCTGGCATAAAAGAGGAGTATTATCCTATAAATGAGTTTAAGTGCATAAAAGAAAAGAGATAATACACAATTAAATTTCGAAGACTTCCTAAGAAGAG
>JAUXIC010000017.1 GCA_030621215.1 Caldisericota bacterium | reverse complement strand
ATTGCCCTGGATAACTACCGTTTCCCCAGCAGAATAAGCCTTCTTGTCCGTGGAAACAGTTAAACTCATTTCTTCAGCAAGGGGACATCCGCTCGCATCCACGGCAACTCCAGCAGGCGTGTTGGGACATGCATCTATGTCATCGGAAACCCCGTCTCCGTCTGAATCTTGTGTGGGAATTACTTCTCCGTCCCCAATTATCAGTCCATGCTTTGAAGCATTTATATAAAGTGTTTCCGCAAGTTCTTCCACGGAAATTTTGCGGCTATCATAAACTTCCAATACCGTAAAGAAGAAGCGACCTGCTTGCCACTCCACACTGCCAAAAGGACTGGTAATAGCGGGAATGTTATGAAACGTTGTTACCTCAAAGCCAGCAAGAGATGCGCATAATGCAATGCCTTCAGCTATCACAGCTTCTGCTGCTGCTTCTGTGGGGTAGGCCATGATTCTAAAAGGACCATATTCCACTGGCAAACAATCATTTGGAGCAGGTGGAACAAATTGAAATCCATAGCCTGCTCCTTGCGCATATACAGTCGGCCCATCAATAGAAGAAGATTCCACCATCAATCTCGGCCCCCAAACTTCGGGGCAATAAGTGGTGGTTCTAACTTCGTCGTCTGGGTGGGATTGAAAGTTATGAGTCCAACAATAACTACTATCCCAGCCGAATGCCGCACCGGAAGCTTTAAGCGTTTTAATTATATCCGCTTCCTGTGGATCGCTCGGGGCTGGGTCATATGCACTAACTAAAGAAGTTAAACAAAAAAATATAACTAAAGCCATTACCAAAATTTTTTTAATTTTATTTATCATTTTTTACATCCTTTCATTAGTATTAATTTTCTATTTATGTTTCTAACTCAGGCGTCACGAAGCCGATTGTATATAACTCCTTATTCCCAAAGTTCAGATATTACTCTTTTCTGATGCTAAACCCCTGTTTAAATATTTTATTCCTCGCCCCCACGATTACTAATTGCTTTATTGTATGACAAATAAAAATGTAGTCAAAAAATAAAAATAGATTTTTATCATGATATTACTTTTCTCTCCCGGGTGGAGAACATTTTCCCTTGCCAGCCGCTACTTGCAGTCTGCAAAAGGAATAGGTTTGTTGTGAGTGAGCTGTCTGTGTTGTTTGGCTAGCTGGTAACTGAGTGCGGGATTATCTCCTGTCGTCGGCCGTGCAGTATCCTAAAGGAAGAAAACAATCGAACAAAAAAAGCGGGGGGAGTTCACCCCACGCTTTTAGAACTTAAATATTCTATGCTACGATTGATATGTTATCGTTATTGTCCTTGTGCCATTGCCCCAGCCGACATCGCAACCGAGAGATTCTGCAACAAAACGAAGTGAAGCAAATTTCCTTTTATCCCTTATTATGTGAGGACGAATGGAACGAAGAAGAGTAAAAGCGCGGCGTCCCCTTGAGTTTCTGAGCATACTTATTCCCGGTATTTAAAAACTAAAAATATTCCTATGACCCAAAGTAATATTGCCATTCCAATCATTATCCATCCATAACTTTTTGTCATATGATTAGCAATAACACCAACCAGCGCAGCAAGACCTACATAAAGTAAGCCAATCCCCTGTTTTTTATTTATTGTTTTTGATTTCATAATTTTTACCATCTCCTTTTAACAACTGCCCGACTTTTTCATATAACTTGCTTATATCCGACACTGCCAGATGTCCATCTAATTTATGATGTATAAACGATGTTGTCGCTTATACATCCCTCCTCTCCCAAATTACTTTACACAACAATCAAACAAAAATTTTATAGCCATTCAATTCAGGAAACATTACATTATTTTAATAGAACACATTATTAATATTAAGGGCTCGTCGCTAGCGATGCCACTTTCCAAGCTCCACTACCCTGTAGAATAAGCGTTACCCAACGAACGTTCTGACCATTCTCCCAGCCATATTTTTCGAATGGTTCACTTGTTGTAACATCCAGGATGACCTTGTAGGATTCCCATTCTTCTGTCCATTGTTCAAGATTAACCTGTTCAATTGAAACGACTGTTAACGACTTTAGACTCTGGAAGTTAGCCAACCATTGCTGACCCACTGCTTCATTTGGGCTTACCTGGTATGCCAGCTGGCGAACAGCCCATATAGGATCGCCTTTTGCAATAAACGAGAAGAATTGCTGCAGATCCTTTTCATGATTTGCGGTACGTGGTTTCTGAAGTGCCTGAATATCTATGGGCAAAGTCATACGTTCGTTCCGATCGTTGATGGCCCCTGCTACAGTGCCAGTTATAGCATCCACGAACACGCGGTAGTTAAGTGTTCCGCCCGTATCTAATGATTCTGAACATGCGAAAACCCACAGCGGTCGGAGCCGGAAGTCACTGCTTTTGTAATCGCAAGTAAACTCGACCCACGTGATGGCATCCAGATTAGCACCTTGTGCCTTCGCCTTTGCTGCAGCATCCTTCATTGAGATTGCAGTATGTTGTCTTGGCCAATTGCTATCCATTGACATAGTAGAAAAACTTCTGGTACCAATGTTCTTATTGGCGATGCTCTTTCCCTGGATACTTACCATAAACCAGTTCTCTCCAACGGGGTCAGCATACCATACGAACCACGCGGAAGATAGGTCATTATGCTGCCATTCAGAATGGAGGCATATAGCTGTGGAATCGCATTTCTCAATCGGCGCCAGGCGCCACAATACGGCATCATCAAACACCTTCTTTGCTTCTGTCCAAGCTAGCTCCTCTGCCTCAATAGACGTCAGTCCCGCTAAGGCTGGAACTATGTCTGTTTTATCCGTCTTCCGCCCACATGCAGTGAACATTATCATGACAATAACAGTAATTAATGTGAGCGCAATCAATCGACTAAACTTAAATTTCTTTTTTCTAATCATCAAAGACATTAACATAACGATTAACCTCCCTTAGGTTTACAAGCTGTATACCTAAATTGAGCAATTCTTTTATCGCTCTAAGAAATTTTATTACTGTTTGAAAAAATTACAATCTAAATTGAGTAATTTTTTATCTCTTAAGAAAACTTAATCTCTTTTTAAAGGTTTGTCAAATATCAAAATTCTCCAATCTAAATCTTTTTCCTCCCTCTGGGTGGGAACTTTTTCTCCCTGCCAGCCGCTGTTTGCAGTCTGCGAAGGGAATAAGTTTTTTATGAGTGAGCTGTCTGTGTTGTTTGACTAGTTGGTAACTGAGGGCGAGATTATCTCCTGTCGTTGACCGTGCAGTAACCTAAAGGAAGAAAACAGACGAACAAAAAAAAGCGGGGGTAGTCTCCCGCTTAACTTTATGAGTAACAACCTCCCGTGTAGGGGAGGCTATGAAATTCTTTTCTAATTTGTGCTAAGTTATATTTGCAACTTAGCAGCCAGAGAAGGAAATGTATCTACAATCGCTTTTATAATCTTATCTGTTCCGTGTTTTAAAACATCTGCCGTAGGCAACTGGTACTTTGCTTCGTAGTTTTCTGCTGTTCTGTCCAGCTCTTCGTCTGTCATTTTTTCGTGATTCAGCGTAATGGCTATAACATCTGCTTTAGAAATCTTTTTGATAAGATTAATTTCTTTTTGGAGATCCGAAATAGGTAAAAATGGATAATCGCAGTACACTTTTCTTTTAGGCGCATACTGCAGAATAATTGCATCAGGACGAGCCCCTTTTAAAATTGCAAAAGAACTAAGGAAAGCAGGATGAGAAAGAGAACTTTGCCCTTCAACCAATATGATGTCAGGATGTTCGTTTTCGTAAGCCTGAGTAACAGCATACTCTACTTCTCCTATTATAAATTCTCCCGGTATCGCATCTAGTGCTCTCCCATACTTTGCCCCCTGAAGAAGACCTGTTTGCCCTGTTGTAATAAAAACAGCGTTTATTCCTCTTGCTTTCAGTGCCTCTTTTAAACAAATCGTAGTAGTCCTTTTGCCAATGGCTGTATCCATCCCTAAAACAGCGACTACGGGTACTTTTACATCCAAAATTTTTCCTGTAAAAATATGAAGCTTTCTCTTTGAGGGGGGCTTCCTAATATCAAAGATTCTTACACTGTACGCCCGCGCCTCTTTCATCATCACTCTATCTTCGGTAAAGAAATCCATCAAACCACTCACAATATTCAAATGATGTCTTAACGCATCAAAAATAATTGTACGGTGCTCCTTTGGAAGTCTCGCAGAAGAAGGAGCAATACCATAGATAAAATAATTAACAGGTTCTTTTATCTTTGACAGTGCTTCATCAATGCTTCTATAAATCAGAATTTCATTTTTCTTACCATCGAGATACTCACCTGCATCTTTTCCTGCTTTTGTGCTATCTATCACTCCTACTATTTTGTATATGCTAGAATATCTCACAAGACCGTTTGCCGTTTTTCCGTCAAGCTCTCCAAACATTCCTTCACAAAAAACAATTGCATTATTATCCATAAAATACCTCCCTTTTGTCATTATGGGCCTATGACGATAAAAAAATACACACTAAAATAAAGATAGCAGAAATAAGAAATTTGTCAAAATCTATTCATGCGTATAAAGAACGCTCAAGGAAATTAGAGTAATCACGAATAAAACCTCCCATTAAAAACTTTTCCAAAATATTCAAAAATTCTTAAAGCAACAATAAAACAGGATAATGCTTTTTAAAAAATGGCACTCATCATACTATTAATTAAATACAATGAGCGCCACTTTTATATCTAATATTTGCGAAGTATCCTGTCAAGTGCAAGGATATCAGTTAACAACGCCTGCCCTGTTTCTATTCTTCCTGCCCCGGGTCCTATTATGGTAACATCTCCCAAATGATCAGTTGTAAACGTAAGAGCATTTATTGCTCCCATAACATTTGCGAGAGGATGCGTAAGAGGTACTTCTCTTGGCAATACTTTTGCTTTAACAGTATAATTCTTTTTTTCGACTTCAGCGATGAGCTTTATCCTGTGATTGTTTTCTTTTGCTTTTTTAACATCGTCGAGCGTTATACCGGTTATTCCTACTCTCTCGACGTCCTGTATATTTATATTTTCTCCCATCACAACATCAGCTATTATGACAGTTTTTACCGCTGCATCCCATCCTTCAACATCAGCAGTAGGATCCGTCTCGGCATATCCCAGTTTTTGCGCCTCAGCTAATGCATCCTCATAACTCTTTCCTTCTTCCATTTTTGTCAGTATAAAGTTGGTGGTACCGTTTACGATGCCCTGGATTTTTGAAACATCGCACCCTGCCAAAGATTCTAAAGCTAAGTTCAGCGCAGGAGTCCCGCTTAAAACAGTTCCCTCAAATCTCAAATACACCTCGTTTTCATCAGCCAGTTTTTTTAACTCCTGATAGTGAAGAGCAACTGGCCCTTTATTTGTAGTGACCACATTTTTTTTGTTTGCCAAAGCTATTTTTATGTGTGTTAATCCCGGCTCTCCTGTTCTTATATTTGTTGGCGTGACTTCCACGATAAGATTTGTGTTAGTTTCTCTGATCGTCCTCATGCTATTTAAATTTCTTATTCCAGAAGGATAGTTTTCCAAATTTCCTTCCTTCTCAACAAGATCTAAAACAGTTGCTAAATCCAAACCACTTTCATCATATACAGACCCTCTTACAGGATCTGCAATTGCAGTAATCTTAAAATCAAATCCATAATTTCCTTTTAGTGCTTTTCGCTTATTGTGTAATATCCTCACCAATCCCAACCCTACATTTCCCAATCCTATGATTCCTATTTTACACTTCATTTCTCTCACCTCTAAATTTTGTTTAACCCCAATTCGTCAAGTTTTTCCTGAGTTGGTATGCCATTCTCGCTCCATCCTCTGATAAAATAATACTCCGTAAGCATTGTATCAAAAGCATCTCTTAATAAAGAAACCTTTTTCTCTCCATTCGGAGGCATCGGTAAAGCTTCTTCAAACATTCGCGGAGGTAGTGTGTCGTCTTTTCTTGAGACATCTGCTTCTCTCATATTAAATAATCTCGTCAGGTTCCAGATTCTCTCACCTATTTTTATGTATTCTTCCCCGGTAAGGTCAATTCCTGTGCTGCATTTTAACCCTGCCAGACAATCTTCAGGGCCAAGCGGAGCAAAATCACATAAAACAATGGAAAATGCAGCAGCCCTTTCATCCTGCACATCTTTTACAAACTGTGCAACTCCCTGGATCGAAAATCTTTTTAAGATTCCGTCAATTTCCGGCCGCACTGTCCATGCCCTTTGATGGCACCCTCCTCTATCAGAAGTTGCATAGGCAATTGCCATTCCCCATGAACTTCTCGGTTCATAGCCGGGAAGTTCCATTCCTTTTACATGAATAGCAAATTTTTCGCTGCCCTGCTCAATCTTTCCAGCGGCTTTTCTTGTCCCATCGGCAAGGAGATCTCCTATCCCATTTCTATACGCAATATCCTTTATCAGCTTTCGCTGCCCTTCAGCATCACCAAATTTAGGAGCATCAGCCAGTATGCCTTTTTCTTTACACTCCATTCCGAACGCAACAGTCCCGCCGGTAGAGATAGCGTCTAACCCGAGTTCATTGCAAATGATAAGCGCTTTTGAAACATCTACAATATCCTTTATTCCGTTGTTACTGCCAAGCAGTGCAATATCTTCATATTCAACCTTTACTGCCTTTTCATCAATTTCAACAACCTTTCCGCATACAATCGGACAGTTATAGCAGCTTACATCACGTTTTACATAATACCTCAAATTTGAACCTGATATGCCGTATCCGTTCTCTATGTATCCTGCCTGGAAATTACGAGTCGGGAGAATGCCCATCCGGTTCATCGGGTCTATCCAGTATGATGTGCCCAATACTCTTCTTGTGTGGACAAATGTGTTATTAACAATCCTTTTTGTCATCTCGACAGAAATCTCTTTAAATTTATCTCCGTCGTAAACATCAACTTTTCCTAAGCCCATTACTGCTATCGCTTTTAAATTCTTGCTGCCCATAACTGCTCCCGGGCCTCCTCTTGCCGCTATGCCAGCCCTCCACGGATCACTGTCCTTGTCTATCGCAATTGATGCAATCTTGACTAAATTCTCTCCCGCCGGACCAATAGAAGCAATATGTGCTTTGTTCTCTGTTTCTCCTCTTACCTCATCGACGGTTTCGCTGACAGTTAACCCCCACATTTCCTCTGCATCCCTGAACTCTACGTTGCCGTCATTTATCCATAGATACACCGGTTTTTCGCTGCGGCCTTTTAATATAATGCCATCAAAACCTGCCCTTTTTAGCTCTGGTCCAAAAAAACCTCCGACATGGCAATCCAGAAAAAGTCCCGTAAGCGGTGATTTGGTAACTACAGTAGTTCTGCCAGATGTAGGAAATGGCGTCCCCGTAAGAGGCCCGTTAAGAAACATTAAAAGATTAGCAGGAGATAATGGATCTGTGTGTGGCTGCAGCATTGTATACAGAAGATACGCTCCAAGCCCTTTTGCACCAAGGAATTTTTTTATGACATCTCTGTCTACGCTTATCTCGCTGATGCCTTTGTTAGATAAGTCAACTTGTAACAACTTTCCAAACAACATTACCCCCCCTTTTTTTTTATTTTAAATCCAACCTACCTGTGTAAATTCTTTGCGGCAACAAAACTCAGGCCGTTTTCCGTCAAGGCCTTCGCCGTATTGTTTATAGCCTGGGCTTATCCATGTAATTCTCCTGAAGAAAACTCATCGTGACCGGGTCAATTTCATCTTTTGGAAGGAAATAATCCAGAATATCGGAAGGATGTTCTCTTATTTCTTCCATCTTTATTTCACCGCCCTCATGTTTTGCGCTGATGTTCTTCACCTTTGCGGCCAGTTCTATCAGCTCATTTCTCCTGTCATAGGGCTGTTTTACAATATGTTTGTAAGACTCCAATATGTGGTGCTCAAATCGCACACTATCTTCAAAACCAAAAGCTTTCCATATAATTGCCCCCATTTCTATTGTCTCATTGTTCGCTGCGTTCGAAGGATTTAACCCTATTAGAGAAGTAGTTCCATCTTCCCTGCTAAAAAGTTTTGCAAGAAGAAGAGTGGCAAAAAATGCATAAGGATTATCATTGCCAAGAAATACAGAAATCTTGAATTCGTTATTCACTCCTAATTTGTGCATGAGATATGTCAGAACAACAGTGCCAAGATTAGTATTGAGCACTTGTTTTATTCCATAATTAGTGTAGTAATAAAGAAATTCATCAGCCCACTTTATAGGATAATTGTTTGGCTGGCCCACGCCTCCAAAATAACCCGTAATCGTTTCGGCGCCTCCCAGATGTATATTTGAGCCGTCAGTTCCCTTTGTATCAAGTGTTTCACACCAGCTCGCCCCTATAGTCTTCATAGCAGCAGAAACAGCCAGAAGGTCGTTGTCTGCCTCCTGTTCCTTCATTGCTCTAACCCGAATAAACCTTCCGGGCATCAGCTCTTCATATTCGAGAGCATGCTTTGCTTCAGCAATTAAAAACGGAAAATATTGGCAGGCACTGATCTCCAGGGTAACAGCATATTCATCTTTGAATGTAAAAGAATCTGCCTTATCTCCCAGAACCTTTCTTCTAAAGTTTGCAATTGAAATAAATTCCCCGTTATCCCTCTTTTCAGTGAGCCACTCCAGGTCTTTAATGTAGCGCGGATTTTTCCCGTTCAGTTTTTCAAGTATGTTCTCGAGTTTCCCTGCTTCTTCTGCTTTTCTATTAACTTCTTCAACACCGCCATACTTTTCTATAACGCTGAACAGATCGTTGATTAATTTGTTATCTGTGTCTAAAAGAAAATCATTAATTTCAGTAAGGCGCTTTTCAGAGACTTTTAATTTTTGTCTCAACACAACCCCCCTCCCTTTTTTATTAGGTTACACTGCAAATTAACAGCTATGATTTTCCAGTCACTTTTTTATTTTAACAAGCTTTTTGTCAATGTCAAATGAAAAATCAAATGTATACAAATTAATTAAGCCCCCGTTTAAAGTCGCGGGAATTATCATCCACCCGGCAAAAAGATTGTCTGGAAGACACAACGTCTGCATCAGATAATTTACATCTGCAAAATAATCTTTCAGGATTTAGCATCGCATCAGGACAAAATGGAATCTGTTTGACATATAAAATTTTTGTGATACGGTGAACAGGGGAAAATAAAATGAGGGGGAAAAGAGTCTTTCTTCTAAGGGAAAAAGCCTTTAAGGAGGGATAATCATGGCAAATATCAAAATTAAAGACAGTCACAAAAAAGATTGGGTCCATTTAGTCGCCCGCCTGGTAGGTGTGCTTGTAGGGGCAACCTTTCTGTTCATACTGGTCAGTGAGCTAATTATGGAAGCAACCACTGGCAATAATCCACTAGAAATTGAAGGAGCCATACTGGCCGTACTGGTTATTATTGGAATAACGGGTATAGTCATCGCCTGGCGAAAAGAAGGAATTGGCGGCACAATAGTAACAATTACAGCTATTGCACTGTGCGTGTTTGCATTTGTTACAGCAGGACGCAATAAAGCTTTTGCTGTTTTAGTAGCAGGCGGGCCATTCCTTGTGACCGGCATCCTGTTTCTTATAAGTTTTCGAAAGTCTAAAGAAATGGAAACCCATTAAGATGGCGCGCTAAGCAGAATTAAAAATTATCACATAAGGAGGTGATAACATGAGTTTGTCTGATAATAGTCAAAAGGTAACTCTTGCGATAAAAACTGTATTTTGGATATTAGTGGGCCTTTTTGTCGTAATGGCAATTGTGATTGGGTTTGGAAATGAAGTGCCATTATCCAGAAATGTTTTTGTTTCTTTTCTCTTCGGCGGCGGTACAGCCCTATTAGTATTAGGCGTAACGTTAATAATTTTAACTCTAAAGAGTGGTATAGGAGGAAAGCTCAAAAAGTTTTTACTGCTGACAGGCGCTTCAGTTGCTGGCTTTTTCGTCAGTGTGCTCTTACATAATCTTATTTATGGGTTGTTTATTCACTTTTACGGGAAAGACTTCTGGAACCGGATAGGTATAGGAGATGAGCCTGTCTTCTTTATTCTGGCAATTGTTGTATGCCCGATAGGGTTCCTGATTGGCGCAATCGGAAGCACAGTACTGTTTGCGAAAAAATAGAAAATGCTATTCTAAATCAAATGGAGATACGTATTTTCCTTTATACCTGACAACCGTTTTTTTTCTCACTATGTAATCGAAATCCACCGGTATCCCGTACTCGTTCAGAATGTCCTCAATTTCATCGATTTTTATGCTCCCGGCGCTAGTAAAGTGAGAAGAAAAAAGAAAAACTACACTCGTGTTGTTCGTGTTATTAATCTCTAATAATTTAATATCCTTTATAAACGGCCTTACATCTTTTTTAACATTTGCCTCTTTTTTCTTCCTCAAAACAACAATGTTTGGCATCTCCAGAATAGCAGAAAGTTTTTTTTCAAGCGCTTCTTCTGAAAGCGGCTCCTTAAGTTCAGCGTAGATAAAATGCGCCAGTATTGCAGGAAGAGAAGTAACGGGAGGGAGATTGTCTGGTATTTCATTAATCCTTTTAACATTTATAATGCCATCAAATACTGTATCAAGGAGAGCTTTTATTTTATCTATCTCTACATCTTCGCTCAAATAAAAATCAAAAAATTCATCTTCCCCAATCATGCCAACACTCAAAGGAAACCCCATCTCTACTTTAACGCGGGAGTTAAATCCTTCTGTAAATCTCAGGGGAAGGGATGTTCTCCTCAGTCCGCGGCCAATAGTCCGCGTGAAGTCTACATGCCCTAAATAGCAAATGTCTTCTGGCCCTTCAAAATTTACCCGTATTCTCATATCTTTATATTACAATTAAAATAAAATATTTCAATTGTACATTTTCCACCCATTTCTAAAAAGATTGCCTCAAACAAGATGCTTCCAGTATTTTCTTTTCATTCCATCACCAGGTGCCTCAAATATTGACCATTCAAATCCTTTATCAACCAAAAAGCGGTGTTCGTCATTATCCGCATCAATATTCCCCGGACAATATATAATCATGCCACCTTTCTTTGTAACTCGCTCCATTTCACGGTATTCATTTTCTTTCTTATCACCAAATACAAAACCCCCCATCGAGACATCAAAAAAATCATTGGGAAATAGAATATCAGTTATTAAACCATCAACAGGAAATACATTTTTCAGTTTTTTCATCTGTGCCTTTTCTTTTAGATAAATTCGCAAATTACTAACTGGCTCAACTGCATAGACTGTTCTAGCATATGGAGCAGCAATAAAAGTGAGCTTTCCGGTACCGGCACCTACATCTGCAACAACCTTTCCACTAAAATCAACTATTGAGGTTAGTTCAAGCGAATCCCATCGAAGAAAGAGTTGAGCATCATATACAGATGGGTCTATCGCATATGTCAGGAGGTCGTTGATTGAACTTAAAATTGTTTGCTCTGCCTTATGCACATCTCCTTTGTTATAATTACCGACTTCCATTGAAACAACTTTATCCAGCCAATTTTTGATGTTCGGGCATTTGTTTTTCAAAAACCATTCTACCACTGGGTTGGCCTTCAGGGCAATGGCAAGCTCTTTTTCTGGAAGCCATCCGGGAAACCAGATTAACTGCACACGTTCAAGAAGTAATATATTATTAAAAGATAATTTTGAAGTGTCTATCCAATTAACTGCCATTTATCTCCTCCTCTCAGGCCAAACTATTCAGATTCGCTTTTCCCGTAGGTGAAATCCATGAGGTGCATCCCGTAGATTTCATCAAAATCAAACTTTTTATAAAATGCTCCCTTCTCTGGATCCGTTATTAAAATAATGTCATAGAATCCTTTAAAATATGAAACTGCAAACTCCATTATCCTTTTACCAATTCCTTTGCCCTGATACTCCTCCAGAATCTCAATTAAAGTAATACACGCAAACATTGCTCCATCGCTTATTGCAGTAAGAAAACCTATTAGCTTCCCACTGTCCCTTACTGTAATGATGAGTTTGGACCCGCTCAAAAATCTTTTTTTAACTTCCATCGGAGGAGGAGACTTCCATTGTTGAAAAAAAGGCTCAAGCTCGTCTGGAACGATAACACCGTTTACTTTATATTCAATCATTTGTTCCTCCTTAAATTTTATACATACACATTATCTATTATATCCTTTTTATCCCTTTGCAAAAATGATCCATATTTTTAAAGGTTAACCTGTGAAGTTGCCAGGATTCCTTCAATTTTTTTCTCCATCGTTCTCACTTCATATATAAACAATATAACAGTTAGTATCACCGCCAGTAAATCAGCAAGGGGGAAAGAATATCACACTCCATTTAATTTGAAAAACCGTGGCAAAATAAAAATAAGAGGTATCAGGAAAATTATCTGCCGCGCCATAGATAGTATGAATGCCTGCACTGGCTTTCCTATTGCCTGAAAGAGTGTAGACACTATCATCATAAACCCTACAAATGGGAACGTTAAAACTATAATCCTGATAGGCATAATGGCACTGGCTATTAAATCCTGATCTGTTGTAAATAATCCAATAAGCTGAGATGGAAAAAGCATCATTACAAGAAAACCAGCCGTTGTTATAATAGTTGCCACAAAAATCGCCAAATACAAACTTTTCTTTGTCCTGTCATATCTTTTGGCTCCGTAACTAAATCCGGCAATCGGCAATTTAATCTGATAAAAAATTTGCAGACAAAATAAAATATGTTAGAATTAACCAATTGAATTTAAAATCTAACGATGGAGGAGTCATGAAAGAAGAAAAAGTAGTTGTATTTAGCAAGAAAAAAACATTTACCCTAGGATTCGGCTTTTTGGGAGTATCTGTTATCTGGGCTTTGTACAATGCATACGTCCCGATTTTCTTGAAACAGTTTGGTTTAACCTCGTTTGTTGTCGGCCTTATTATGACCATTGATAACATTTTTGCTGTTCTTCTTTTACCATATCTCGGCGCATTAAGCGACCGCACAAAAACGCGATTAGGCAGAAGAAGGCCGTTTATACTGGGAGGAGCCCCATTTGCAATGATATTTTTCTTTCTCATTCCTTATGCAACCCTGACGCATAAACTCCCCTTAATGATGCTTACAATTGTCCTGATGAATCTTTCAATGGCATTGTTTAGAACGCCTGTTATAGCACTAATGCCTGATATTACTCCATCCGCATTCAGAAGCCAGGCAAACGGAATTATTAATTTTATGGGAGGCCTTGGAGCACTGCTCGTATTTTTTGGAGGGAAATCCCTGTACGATGCAAACATTGCATACCCGTTCATTGCGGGCGGCATTTTAATGCTCCTTGCAAGTCTGGTAGTTGTGTTCACTATTAAAGAAGATAAATCTTATGTACCTGATGATGAAACCAGCGAAACAAAAACTACTATCAAAGAATCTGTTGGTGCGTTTTACGAAAATCTGAAAGACATCTTCGCCGAAGAAAAAAGCCTGATGTTCATCCTTCTTGCGATCTTCAGCTGGTTTGTAGGCTTTAATGCCATTGAAACCTTCTTTACAAGTTATGCAAAATTTTATTTGGGAATAAAAGAAAGCACAGGTGCGCTTATCCTGGGAATATTTGCTCTATCCTTTATGGTAGCATCTCTTGTAACCGGCTATATCGGTGCAAAAAAGGGGAGAAATAAAACAATAAGAACAGGACTTCTCGTCATTACTGTTGTGATGACAATAAGCATGTTTTTGCACAATTTTTACATCATCGCAGCACTGTTCCTTATAGGAGGATTTGGCTGGGCTTTAATCAACGTCAACTCTCTCCCGATGGTTGTTGACATGACAACATTAAAAAAAGTTGGCGGATACACTGGCCTTTACTACTTCTTTTCGCAGGCAGCAAACATTATTGCTCCGCCGCTATCTGGTCTAGCAATAGATATATTCGGATACCCGTCTCTTATGTTCTTTGCATCATTCTTCTTTATCGTTGCATTTATTATGATGCACTTTGTAAAGAGAGGGGAAATTACAACAGAAGAACTGCCGGCCGCTTAGTTTTATTCAAAAAGGAAAGCAGTGAAACTACCACTTGTTATGGGACATAGGGGGGCAAGAGGAATTGCCCCCGAAAATAGCATCCCGGCTTTTAAAAAAGCAGTCGAGCTAAAAATAGACGGGGTAGAGCTTGATGTACATCTTACAAAAGATGGAAAGCTCGCCGTAATGCATGAAATGAACCTGAAAAAACTCGCCGGGATAAGAACGCTCATAAAAAACCTCACGTATGACGAATTGATAAAATACAACATTTCTACGCTGTTTATAAAAAACCAGGAAAAGATAATCAAAAAAATACCAGATAAAAAAAAGCTGTACTTCGAACTAAAAAAAGTACAGACCAATACTTTTTTTCTGAATATCTTGGATCAAAACACGAAAAAGAAAAACACTTTTTACCTACACAAAAATGGCAATCAATTTGACATTGTAAAAAAGCTTATATTCTCAAAAGAGAGGGGAGAAAAAATTAGTTCAGCAGAAATTGTAATCAAAAAAGATGAACTGCTTAATCTTGATAATGGAGAAATAAGAAAATACCCGGAAGAACATGTGCCATTGCTTAACGAAGTGTTAGAAATTCTTAAAGGAAAACTTTTTGTAAACATAGAAATTAAAGGAGGAGAAAAGATATACCCTGGCATTATAGACAGGGTCGTAAAAGAAACCGAAAATTTGGGGTATGACAATATTCTTTTTTCTTCTTTTGACGGGGATACTTTAATACTGATGAAGCAAAAATATCCTAAACTCAAAATCAATGCTTTAAGCTCGATAGTGTTGAATGCAAATAAATATGCTACAGGTTTAGACGGAGTAAATCCTTTTTATCTTTTCGGATCAAAAAATCTTGTTTCCGATATGCACAAAATGGACAAAACCGTATACGTATGGACAGTTAATAATGTTATGGATATGATACGGTTTAACCTGTACGGAGTAGACGGCATCATTACTGATTATCCGCATATGCTAAAAAAAGTAAGCAAAACAATGGAAAATGTCCTGGGAGAAATTATTCATTAAAAGTGGTTAATTTCGTGCCTGGCACCATTTTAACCACTTTTTGTCATTTGCTTATTCTTTACGAAATCTTTTCAGTTGCCTTTTTTATCCTGTTAAGTGCTTCTTCTAAGTTGTCCATAGAGGTCGCATATGAAATGCGTATATAACCCTCCCCCATTTCCCCAAACGTGCTGCCAGGTATTACAGCAACACCAGCTTCATTAAGCAGATAAAGGGCAAATTCATTTGAACCCATGCCAAATTTTTTAATGTTTGGAAATGCATAAAAAGCGCCTTTTGGCATTCTGCAGGAAATACCATTAATCTCGTTAAGCCCTTTTACAACCAGGTTTTTTCTTTTACGGTATTCTGCGTTCATCTTTTCCACTGCATCTTGAGGCCCTGTTAACGCTTCTATTCCTGCAATCTGAGTAAATGTTGCGACACAAGAGTTCGAAGAAACAAGGAACTTGTTAAATATTTTTGCAAGTGTTTTATTTGATACACTATATCCAAGACGCCACCCGGTCATCGCATACGTCTTAGAAAACCCATCAAGAATAATCGTCCTTTCCTTCATACCAGGAATAGATGCAATACTTCTAAACTCGCCCTCGTACACAATCCTTGAATAAATTTCGTCTGACAAAACATAGATATCGTTTTTAATCGCCTCTTCGGCAATTACCTCAAGATCTTCCTGCGAAAAAATGTTTCCTGTGGGGTTCGCCGGAGAGATAATTGTGATAAGTTTTGTTTTCGGAGTAATGAGTTTTTTAAACTGCTCTCTATCAAACGAGAAATCATTTTCTTCAAGAAGCGGCAGAGGCACAACACCTGCGCCAAAAAGCTTTGCGTCAGTTTCATAAGGATAATAACCGGGGTTTTGTGCAATTACCTCGTCACCAGATTTTAGCAGCGCCATCATGCTGTAAAAAATAACATCTTTTCCTCCCGGAGTAATAACCACTTCATCAGGTGATACATCAATCTCTCGCGTTGTGCTGATATAAGATGCTGCCGCTTCCCTCAACTCCGGCAGCCCCTGTGAAGGCGCATAGTGCGTGTATCCTTCCTGTATCGCGGTAATACCCGCTTTTTTTATATTTTCCGGCGTATCAAAATCGGGCTCGCCAATTTCAAGGTGTATAATGCTTCTCCCTTCTTTCTCAAGTGCACGTGTTTTAACTTTCATATCAAGAGGCGTTATAAACTCAACGCCTCTTTTTGCCATTACCCTCTCCGAAAATTCTGAAAGCTCTTTATTCATTTTTGTCTCCTTTGCTGTTTTTCTCAAATAATAAATCTATTCGAAACTATATCAACATTATATTGAATAATTACTTTTTGCCATTATAATTACCTGTAATCTAAAATCAGGGAGAGAAAAAATGGATATAATTACCAAAATTATAGATTTAAATATCTACTGGGGAGCGTTAATTATTTTTGTATCAAGAGTTGTAGACGTAACAATTGGCACTTACAGAGTTCAGATGGTAGTAAGGAGAAAAAAATTTATCGCAGGCATACTTGGTTTCTTTGAAGTGCTGATTTTTATCTTGATAGTAAGCAAAGTCATACAGGATATTGGAAACTGGCTTAATGTTATTGCCTATTGTGGAGGTTTTGCAGCAGGTAATATGATAGGAATATTTATATCTGAAAAAATTTCCAGGGAAATAATTTCTGTAGGCATTGTTTCCAAAAATAAATGGCTGGAAATTGAACAACGGCTACGTGAAGCAGGATTCGGCGTTACGCGTTCTATCGGGTACGGCAAAGACGGGGAAGTTCAAATCCTTAAAGTAGTATGCCGGAGAGATTATTTCCCGAAAGTAAGAGATATCATTTTGAAATATGACAACAAAGCCTTCATCACTTCTTATCTTTTAGCCGGCAAATATGGCGGCCTTATATACGGAGTAAAAAACAAATTACAGTAAATCGCATATCTTTTAAGTGTGCCTCTTGAAATGATAAAATGCCCGAAATGCGGAGCAGAAAATCCTCCAGGAACCAATTTCTGTGGAAGTTGCGGAATAAAACTCGGATAATTTTTTAACACTTATTAAGAACTTCTGCTAACTACGTTACACTGGTGCCAGGCACCAGTGTAACGTAGTTAATCGCGGATAAAAAATATAAAATCATTTGCTACGGCATTTGAATCCCCATATCTTTCCCGAAATCTGATATATTCATTGTAGTTGTAACTGTTTCGTCACCAGATTTCGTAGTAGCAACTATGCGGGTTGGATATCCTTTGTATGGTCCACTGTTAATAATCCATACATCTGATGATGATTCCATTTTTTTACCTTCTTCTGATGTAGCTATTACAGACATATGGTATTTTGTTGCAGGATATCCATTTACAGTTTCTCTGCCAACCTCTTCGACTGTGTATGAGAAGCCCGGTATAGTAACAGATTTATTGTAAGATTCTTCCACACCTTTCCATGTATACTCAACTAAACCCCTGTAAGTAGCAGCAAGCATTTCTACGCTCTCGAAAGGAATATCCATCCACTCCCCATCCGTTGACACCTTTGCTTTGTCGTCTACAATATACAATTCGAATTCTTTCTTATCTCCCTCGTATGTGGCAAGATACTGCGACTTTCCGTAATCATCATACAAAATAATTATTTTACTGATTTTTCCTGAGCCCGATTTCCCCTCCAGTTCTAATTTATAGCTCTTTTCTGTTGAATAATTTTTCAGTGTTTCTGCTGTTTCTTCCACCTTTTTGAGAGTTAATGAAACAGTTTTACTCTCTCCCGCACTCACTGCGATGCTTTCACTTTCATCTTCGTACCCGTCTTTTGATGCGTAGATCGTATAACTTGCAGATTCTACATCATCAAAGATGCACTTTCCGCTATCTCCTGTTTCTCCTGAGTGGTCCCCCATCACTAAAAAAACTCCCGAAAGTGCACTACCACCTTCGTCAAAAACAGAAACAGTTATAGTAGAAGTTTTTGGCTGTGTTTCGCCTCCACCGCCACATCCCACAGACAGTCCTGCAAGCAACACAATGGCTAAAGCTAAAACAATGATTTTTTTCACATCACACCTCCCTCTTGTTTTAATAGTAAAACATTTTTTGAGTTTTCCAAATTCATCGTCGCTCAAAAAAAACAAATCGTACAAACTCCATTAAATCAAAAACAATTCTCTTCTGTTAAGTTAAATAAAAAATGCAACAGTCAGTTTATTGTCCCGCCCGTATAGTATATCATATGCTCTCCATTTAATAAATTTCATTTTTTTTCTTTATAGCAATTCTTGTCAATTATTGACAGATAAAAAAAGAGCTGTATAATATATACAAAATACATATATATGACGAAGGAGACAAAAATTATGTTTCATTGTTACAGAAAAAGATTTGCCGAGAATTTTACCGAACCTGAATACGGTTTTGGCAGAGGTTTTGGCCCTAGAAGAACTTATGGTTATTGCAGACGGGAGTTTATCCCGGAACTTTTCGCAAGGCCCTACTACTACACTCCCTGGGAATCAAATCCAAAAGCTGAAGAAAAGATATTGTTAGATTACAAAGAATCACTTGAACAGGAACTGGACAGAGTCGGCAAAAGACTTGAAGAATTAAAAATAAAGGGGAAGTAGCCATTATAAAAATTCAAATGGCAGCAGGTAGTGTCTTGTGAAAATCGCAATTGCCAGCGGAAAAGGTGGAACAGGTAAAACCACTATAGCTACCAATCTTTCGTGGATAATTTCAAGGAAAAGACCTGTACAGCTTCTTGATGCCGATACGGAAGAACCTAATTCTCACTTATTTTTCAGTGTAAAATACGAACTTAAGCAGGATGTCGAGATACTTCTTCCCAGAGTTAATAAAGAGAAGTGTACCCTGTCCGGAGAGTGCGCAAAAGCATGCCAGTTTGGAGCAATTTCTGTCTTTAAAGCGGGCGTAATGGTATTTGACAATCTCTGCCATGGATGTGGCGCATGCAGTATTGCATGTCCAACAAACGCCATCTATGAAATTCCTAAGCAGATAGGTGTGGTTAAAATTGGCAAGATAGATCAAAAATTAGCATTTGGAACAGGGATTTTGAATATCGGCGAACCTTCAGGAGTTAAAATAATCAGAGAATTAAAAAAATTCATCGACGGCACGAAAACTGTCATTATAGATGCTCCCCCGGGAACCTCCTGCCCGGTAGTTGAAACTCTCAGGGGTATGGATTATGCAATCCTGGTCACTGAATCTACGCCTTTTGGGCTACACGACCTGAAGCTTGCAGTGGAAGTTGTTAACGAGATGAAAATCCCAGCAGGAATCATCATAAACATGGCTTCGGAAGATTATAAAGAGATTGAACGCTTCGCTCACGAAAAAAATATTCCAATCCTTGAAAAGATACCGTTTGACAGAGAAATTGCCAGAGCTTACTCTGAAGGAATTTTGTTTGCAAGGGGAAATAAAGAGTGGACGGAACGCTTTGAAAAGGTTTTTGCTAAGGTTAAGGAGACCTTAAAATGAAACAAGTTGCAATTGTCAGCGGAAAAGGCGGAACAGGTAAAACCACTCTCTCTGGTTCTTTATCCGTACTTTTTGAAAACCATGTAATGGCAGATTGCGATGTCGATGCCCCAAACCTCCACCTACTGATGAACCTAAAGCGATTGGAAAGCCATGAATATTTTGGCGGGAAAAAGGCAAAAATTGACAAAAGCTGCACTGCTTGCGGAATTTGCGTAGATGTCTGCAGATTTGACGCAATAATTCCAGGAGCTCCTTACAGTGTGGACCCTTACGCTTGCGAGGGCTGTAACGCATGCGTATTAAAATGCCCTGTCAGGGCTATCTCGCTTAATGAAAATAAATCAGGCGACTACTATCTCTCAAAATCAGGCAACCTTCCTCTGAGTCATGCACTTTTAATACCCGGGGAAGAAACCTCCGGCGGATTAATTGCAGAAGTCAGAAAACTCTCCCTGAAAGTAGCTGAAAGAGAAAATAGAGAGGTAATAATAATAGATGGCGCCCCTGGCATTGGATGTGCAGCATCTTCCTCTATAACAGGAGTAAATTACGTTATTGTAGTTGCCGAGCCAACCGTTTCGGGAATACACGATTTAGAGAGAATTGTAGAAACAATAAGGCATTTCAGGAGAAAATTTGGAGTTGTAATCAATAAATCCGACTTGAATATAAATAAAGCAAGGGAAATAATACGCTGGTGCAGAGAGCAGGGGATAGAAATGTTGGGCGAGATACCTTTTGATGAGGAAGTAAAAAATTCAGCCATAAGAGCTGAGCCGGTGGTAAAAAACGAATCTTCAATAGCAGGAAAAGCCATAAAAGATATTTTCGTAAAACTTAAAAAAATACTTTAGGAGGTATAAATTATGAAAATTGCAGTTCCCGTATTAAGCGACAACGGACTTGATTCCATTATCGCGGAGCACTTTGGACACACTCCGTATTTTGCATTTGTTGAAATTGAAGAAAATGAAATTAAAAAAGTAGAAATTGAGAAAAACCTGCTTGAAGAACATGACCCCGGGGAAATACCAGAATATATACACAGAAATGGCGGGGAAGTTTTGATTGCGCGGGGAATGGGAGGAAGAGCAATAACGTTTTTCAAAAACCTGGGCATAAAAACTATCACCGGGGCACAAGGAACCCTGAAAGAGATCATAGACACATTCATCAGCGGCTCTTTACAAAGCATTGACTACGAGCCAGATGAAAAGTTTCATAAGCATTAAAAAAGGAGGAAAATATGAAAATAGCCATCCCGATTAAAGAAAAAACATTGAGTTCTGAAGTTGATGCCCGCTTTGCAAGGGCTGCCTTTTTTGCTATATATGATACAGAAAGCAAAGAGGCTAAATTTTTTGAAAACGTGGTGCTGCAAGCACATGGAGCAGGCCCAAAAATGGTAGAAACCCTTGCAAATGAAAAAGTAAATGTGCTGATATCAAATAGCGTTGGCCCAAATGCATTCACTGCTTTACAACAAGCTGGTATTAAAGTTTATCTTGCAGAACAAGGCTCTGCGGAAGAAAATATAAAGAGAGTTATCGAGGGTACCGCTGCTATACTGGATGCTCCCGGAAGTTCACGCCGTTAGAAAACAAAATAAAGGAGGCACCTTAATTGCCCGGATTTAGAAAAAGGTTTTGCGGATTAAGAAGGCACTGGCTTGAACTCTATCTACTGCTGCTCATAGCAGAAAAGCCGTCTTACGGTTATGAATTATCAACAAAATTGAAAGATTTTGGCATTATGATATCTGGGATTGGACAGATGGGCAACCTTTATAGAATATTATCTCAGCTTGAAGCAGAGGGTTTTGTAAAAACGGATTGGGACACACAAGAAAGCGGCCCTGCAAGAAAAATATACATAATAACCGATATTGGGCTATTATTTCTTCGTGATGCAATGAGTAGTGTAATTGAAATGGAAAAAACCACAGAAAAGTTTGTCGAAAGGTATGAAAAACTAAATAAAAAAGATTAAACTCGTGTATCAAATATTTATTGGATAAAGCAAAAAAAGGGTGCTTTTTATAACACCTTTTTTTTATAAATAATGTCTTCCGCTTATGTTATCTAATCAAATTTCAAGGAATTGACTAAAAAGCTCCCGTTGTTTCCTTAAGGCAAATAGAAAATTATAAAGATATTGACAAATAAATATTTTGCTTCTTATATTTTTTTTTATTTTTTAGAAAAGTAGTTATAATTTTTAGAAAAGGAGAATATTTTAAATAGTAAATTAAAAAAGAAATCATAGTTTTATGAAAAAAGAAGAAAAAAAACTAAAAAAACGAAACACTATATTAGAAAAAGATGAATTAAAACAAATAAAAGCGAAATTAGATAAATCAGAAAAACAATCCCGTGATTTATTTGAACACATGCTGGACGGTCTCGTCCTCCACAGATTGATTTTGGATAAGAACGGAAAACCCGTTGACTATGTTCTTGAAAGGATGAATGCCGCAGCTGAAAAAATTCTATCCGTAAAGAGAAAAAATATAGAAGGCAAAAAAGCAACAGAAGTATATGACGGCGATACGCCATTCATCGAAAGATATGCAAAAGTTGTTCTCACTGGTAAAGCAGAATATTTCATAGATTACTACCCGAGACATAAAAAATGGTATGAAATTATGTCATTCTCTACTGAAAAAGGATATTTTGCAAACATCTTTAGAGACATTACCGAACGAAA
>JAUXIC010000076.1 GCA_030621215.1 Caldisericota bacterium | reverse complement strand
ACTACAATATTTTTACTTTCGCTGTAGTGAGGATGCGCATTAACATCATTTGGCGCGCCGTGCGTCGCCCAACGGGTATGCCCTATCCCAAGATTACCTTTCAAATTTTCATCTTTGAGGCGCTCTTCAAGTATTTTTATCCTTCCCTGAGTTTTCACCACTTTAAGATCTTCGCCCAGTATTGCAACGCCTGCTGAATCATAGCCCCTGTATTCAAGACGCTTCAATCCATCTATTAAAATAGGCAGTACTTCTTTATCGCCTATATATCCTACTATTCCGCACATTATTTTTCCTCCTCAATAAACAATTTTATCCTCTCGGCAATTTCTTTAATTTCTGATTCACTTTCACCTTCAACCATAATGCGGATTAAGGGTTCTGTTCCTGAAGGCCGCACTAAAATTCTGCCCCTTCCTTCAATGCACAGCTGCTCTTTTTGTATAAATTGTTTCACGTTTTCTTTCTGTATAATTTTTTGGTCCTTTACATGCACATTCACAAGAATTTGCGGAAAATGGACAATGCCTTTGCGCAATTCGCTGAGTGGCTTGCCCGTTTCTTTCATCACTGATAACAGAACAAGAGCCGTAACCAACCCGTCGCCAGTGTGATTCTCTTTGATGAATATAATGTGGCCTGACTGTTCGCCGCCAATAATTGCTCCCTGCCTGTTCATCTCTTCCAATACGTACCTATCGCCCACTGGTGCTCTGACAAAATGAATTCCACTTTCTTTGAACGCCTTTTCAACACCCATATTGCTCATAACAGTGCCTACCACCGTATCTTTTGCAAGAAGCCTTTTATTTTTCAGGTGTTTGGCAACAATTAGCATTGTTTCATCGCCATCAACAATTGTGCCGTTTTCATCCGAAAAAATTGCCCTGTCGCCGTCGCCGTCGTGAGCAATTCCGATATCTGCACCGTTTTTTTCCGTAACAGAAGAAATAAAAGAAGGAGTAGTAGAGCCGCAATTTACATTGATTTTTCTTCCATCCGGTTCATCATTATAAGGGATTATTTCTCCGCCGCACACATTAAGCATTGCAGGTGTCGTATAGTATGTTGCGCCAAAAGCGCTGTCCACTGCAATTTTAAAACCCTGCAAATCAAGTGGAAATTTTTTGTAAAGATAGCCGATATATTTATCTCTCAGTGTTTCATCTACTGTTACATTGCCGGAAGCATCGCCACCCGGCATACTATAACCATTAAAATTATCTTCCATAATCCGCTCGATTTTTTCCTCTAATTCATCCTTCAGCTTGCATCCATCTGCATCAAAAAGTTTTATGCCATTGTACTCCACCGGATTATGCGACGCAGAAACTACAACGCCGGAAGAAAAGTGCATCAAATGAGTAAGCAAAGATACTGCAGGAGTTGGCATAATCCCTGCCTGCACCACATCTGCCCCTACACTTGCTATGCCTGCAGAAATTGCATTTCTCAGCATCGGAGAAGAAATGCGCGTATCTTCACCAACAAGAAAAGATGCACCGTTTTTAAAGATAAAACCCGCTGCTCTTCCAATGTTAAGTGCCAATTCTGCTGTTAATTCTTTATTTGCAATGCCACGTGCTCCATCAGTTCCAAATATTTTTCTCATATCTAACTATTGTACCTGTGAGATGAAATAAATCAAGTTTACAGGAAACTAACCAAGCTGCAACGCAAAAGAGTGCTGGAATTAAGGAGATGCTATTGTTATAGTAAGCGTAATTGCCCCTTCCTTTTCTGGTATGTTTATATTGCTTATTTTGTACAATTTCTCCAGTTTTTCCAGAATAACAGGCAATACTTCGCTGTTCAGTGTGTAAGTAAAGATATTCTCCCCGCCGCCTTCCAGCTTGCCATATTGCGCCAAAAGCGCAACCACATCTGCTTTTTTGTTTTCTTCCACCATTATCTCAAATCCGGGGTAAGACAAAATAGATTCTCCTGAAAATCCTTTATCCGGACCAGTTTCATAAGGGAGTTCATCCTCTCCCGGTGCCGTTGTTCGCATATCATTCTCCGTCTCTGGAAACTCAAAGTAATGATTATATTTTAAAGCCGGAACTTTCAAAAATAGAAACAAAACAAGAAGTATTGCAGCAAAAGAAATCGCCCGATAGGGAACCCGGAAGCGTTTTCTGTGCACCTTGTCAAGAACATTTTTCTCGGTGCTTGGCAAAGCGTTTACTTTCATGTCGGAAAGCACAGCTTTCATCGCGCTAAGCTGTTCATAATACTCCCGCGCTTCTTTGTCTTTTTCGAGAAGTTTTTTTATCTCCTCTTTGTTTCCTTCTCCATCAATGTACTTCGATATTTTTTCTTTCATCACTCTTTAGACAGCTCCCTCTCAAAAAAGTTCCGTTTTAAAATTTCTTTTCTTAAATGCTCTCTTGCCCTAAATAAACGGGATTTAACAGTGCCCACCGGAACTGCTAAAAGTTCGCTTACTTCTTCGTAATTAAGCCCCTGGATATCCACAAGTGTAATAGCTTCCCTCTCAATTGCAGTAATGTGTTTCATTCCCTCCCAGATAATCTTCTTTTTATTATCGTTTCCCTTGAATTGCTCCTCAGAATAATTTTCAGCTTTTTTCCATTTTAACCTGCCCCTCAGCCTGCTCCGCGCTCCTTCGCTTTCAAGCACATTTTTGAGCGTGTTCATCCCAATACGGTAAAGCCACGTAGAAAGAGACGACCTGCCATCAAACTGGTTTATCTTCTTAAAACACTTGATAAATGTGTCTTCCACCACATCCTGGGCAACTTCAGATCTTTGCACGACATGGAATACGGAATTAAAAAGAAAATTTTTATACTTTCTTATAACATACTCCTGCGCATAAACATCGTTCTTTTTTAATCGCTCTACAATCTCTTCTTCGTCCATTTATTATAGTATAGAATATCTCGCCAAAAATACATAACAAAACTTGCATACCTCAATAACTAACATATAATAAAAGTATGAAATATATAATTTCTATTTTAATAGCATTTTTAATGGGAGCAATCCCCTGGCCATACATCGTAGGGAAAGCTACAAAGCACATAGATATTAGAAAACACGGAAGCAAAAATCCCGGCGCAGGAAATGTATTTCATCTGGTCAGCTGGCGGGCAGGAACGGTAGCGCTGCTGGGAGATATGGCAAAGGGATACTTTGCTCTTTATTTTATCTACAGCTTATATCGTTTCTCTCCAGTACTGCTCACGTATTTTGGCCTCGTTGCTATATTCGGCCATGTATTTTCACCATTTTTGCAATTCAAAGGAGGAAAGGGAGCCGCAACAACGCTTGGTGTTTTTCTTTTTATCCTTCCTCTTGTAGTGCAGGCAAGAAGTGTGCTGCTGCTCGTTCTTGTTGCAATTCCATGGTCGATAATGCTTATAATAACCCATTCGCAGGTAGTAAGTCTTTTTGTCACAGTGCCATTTTTCCCCTTAGTTTTGTGGTTTATGAC
>JAUXIC010000068.1 GCA_030621215.1 Caldisericota bacterium | reverse complement strand
ATACCGGACGAAAAATCCCCCCTTGCTCCCTTTACAAAAAGTGGAACATAAGTCTCTTCCCTTGTCAATATGGGATAAATATAATACATTGCAACTCAATGGGATACAATAATTAGGAGGTTATATGAGTACCGTTCAAACTGTTCAAAAAAGCTTGAGAATACCCAGAGAAACTCTTTATGATATTGAGAAAATTGCCTGTGAAACCGGACGTGAATTTTCATCTATAGCCAATGCTCTCCTTGCAAAAGCCGTAAGAATGCGCCGCTGTCCAGGCATTGTGTTCGTAAATGGCGTGATTGGAAGAAAAGCCAAAATAGCAGGAACCGGCCTTGATGTTTGGGAAATTATAGCAACATATATAAGCGTTAATAATAATTTCCCTCGTCTTCATAAAGCTTATCATTGGCTTTCCGATCAGCAATTACAAGCTGCGATCGGCTATTATACTGCTTATCGTGATAAGATTGACAGCCTGATTAAACAAAATGAATCATGGAACAGAAAAACCGTTGTTGATCATTATCCTTTTCTTGATCCTTATTTTTGATCCTTATTTTTGATCGGGGCGATATATGAAATATTACCTGGATGAAGATATAAGCCCAAAGATAGCTGAAATACTGCGAAAACAGAATGTGGACTGTATCAGTGTACATGAAGTCAGTATGCTTCAGGCATCTGATTTGGAGCAGCTTATGATGGCTGCCAAAAAGAAGCGATGTTTGTCAACCCCCCTTGAAACTACGCCTGTAAATATGGCGGGACGAAAAAATGTTTCAGCTTTCAGGGGTAACCGTGAACAGTTACAAATATTTTTATTTTAACCTATGCCAAAAAATAGCGCAACTTCATATCTCAAACGACCTTATATCCCCTACGTTGCTCCCTTTGTCCTTTTTGCAATTAGCATCTATGTGGGGCCTCTTTTCAATGTTTCCCAGAGTTTGATGTACTCTGTCAAAACGGTGTTGGTTGCTGCCTGTCTCATTTACTTCTGGAATAGCTACAAACATGAAATAAGATTCTCATTCAACTGGCTGGCGGTCATATCCGGAGTTTTAGTCTTTTTTATATGGGTGCTCCCGGAAGGACTGTATCCCCAAATCGGGCATTCCGAGTTTAATCCTTATAAACAATCAAGCGGCTATGAGGTATATTTTATTATTGCATTCAGGTTGATCGGCGCCACCCTGGTCGTTCCCCTAATGGAAGAATTGTTCTGGAGATCATTTGCTCTGAGATTTGCCATAAGGTCGGATTTTGCTTCCGCGCCGCTTGGGCAGTTCTCGTGGTTTTCATTTATCTTTATCTCTCTTCTCTTTGGATTTGAACATCACCGCTGGTTGGTCGGAATTATTGCAGGAATGGTATATGCAGGCGTCCTTTATCACCGTAAAAACCTGTTTGACCCCATCCTGTCTCATGCGATAACCAATCTCTTGCTGGGAATATATGTACTCTTAACTCATCAATGGTCGTTTTGGTAATTAAGGGCTCGGTAAAAAATAATTTAAAAGCGCTAAAATGTTACCGACTATGAAATTATTTTCATAGTCTTTTCAGCTTCCTCTTTTCCTTTAAAACTCTTTTTACTGTCTATGGCAATTTTAAGTTTCTCTCTTGCTTCATCCAGTCTTCCGCTTTTATACAGCGCCATTCCAAAATGATAATTAAAAACAGGGTCATCAGGAACACTTGAAATCACTTTTTCGAGTAAAGCAATTGCCTGATTGTTATCTCCCATTTTATAATAAATCCAGCCTAAAGTATCCATCACTCCAGGTTCTTCAGGCATGAGAGTCACAGCTTTTTTAGCCAGTAATAGAGCTTTTTCAACGTTCTCTTTTGATTCAAAATACTCACACAACAAAAAGGCAAGATTGTTTGCCGCAGCCCCGAACTTTGGATATACTTCAAGGGCTGCTTCGTAAATCTTTCTGGCTTTATTAAATTCATTGCTTTTTTCGTATAGCAATCCAAGGGTAAAGTATGCAGAAGTATTATCTGGATTAGCTTTAATAGCGGTTTCATACTGCTCAACAGCCTGTTCTTTTTTTCCCTGAATCAGATAGAGCCTTGCCAGGTTGTTTTGAGCTACCGGCCATGAAGGCTGAATTTCTACTGCTTTTTTAACGGATTTTTCTGCATTAACATAATCCTTTTTTGCACCGTATATCTGGCCCATCAGGTTATAAATAAATGCATTTTCGGGGTTTTCCTTGATTTGATTTTTACAGGTTGAAATTGCGGTATCGAACTTTTTTTGAATTATATAGAGCTGTATAAGTTCCGACAAAATAGATGCGGATTTAGAATTGACACCGAATCCCTCTTCCAGCTCTGATACTGCTTTGTCCCATTTTTCCTGCCGTACATACAGCTTGCTGAGTTTTATGTATCCCAGAGAATTTTCAGGAGCATTTTGTTTTATCACCCGATATTCTATCTCGGCATTGCCGTAGTCTTTCCGGCTTAAAAATAAATCACCTATATCTGCCTGTATGGCGTAATCATTTGGGGTGGATTTGAGGATCTTTCTCAATTGAGCTTCAGCTTCTTTATAATCTTTTTTCAATATAAATATCCGGGAATAAGCTCTTAAAAGATTTCTTGATTGAGGTTGGACTTTCAATGCCTTCCAGAGAGCTATTTCTGCCTGCGCAAGATTCTCATTCATTACATGAGCATCTGCCAGACGAACATATCCAGAAATAAACCCCGGTCTTTCCTTAATCACTGCATTAAATTCCAAGACAGCATTATCAGCATCACCCTTTATTAGAAAAATATTTCCCTTATTAAAATGACTCCTGACATTCTTTGGGCTTGCTTTAAGTACCTCTTCTACATATTTTTCTGCGTTTTCTACATCACCCATATCAAGATAAATCCCGGCAAGAGCATTTTTAGTCTGAATTATTCCTGAATTCGCCGGATTATTATCAAGAGAAAGACAATCGTTTAAAATTTCTAAAGACTGACTGGTTTTTTTCAAATTAATATATAATTCGCTCAGCATTAATCTAAGCTTAAAACTCTTATCATTGTTTTGAATGCCTGTTTTAAGGACTTTTTCTGCTTCTTCAAACTTTTTTCTTGATATATAAAATTTTGCCAGACGTATGTTATTATCCTCATCCCCGGGCTTTGATGAAATAACATCATTCAGCAAATCACTGGCTTGTTTCGTTCGACCTGTACCCCAGTAAAGGCCGGCAAGTGTAAATTTGTGTCCCACAGTTTCCGGCTCAAGCTCAATTACTCTTTTAAGAGTTGACTCTGCATCATCATATTGTCTGGTTATTGTATAGAAATTAGCCAAAAGCAGATGCAATGCTGTAGATTCCGGATTTGCACTGATGCCGTTATCAAGTATTTCTTTGGTATTTTTGGCATCCTTATTCCGCATATATACTGACGCAAGCATCAGATATACGTCGGGTTTATTTATTCCCTTTTCAAGAAGTCCTTTTAAATGTTCAACAGCTTCATCTTCTTTCTTTTGAGCCAGCAGCGCAGAACCTTTTAATAATAGGGCATCCTGATTTTCAGGGTCTGTTTTAAGAATTAGATCAGCTTTTTCCAGGGCCTTGTCAGGAGCTTTTGCAGCAAGAAAAAACTTGCCTAATTGGAACTGCGAATTAAGATGTTCCGGAGATAGTTTTACTGCTTGAGAAAAATTTTTATATGCTTCCTTAAACGTACCCTGCTTAAGTTCCACCATGCCGAGCTTATAATATGCTTCTGTAAATTCAGGATCAAGTTGTATAGCATTTTTGAACTCCAGTTTAGCTTCAGCATACTTGCCTTTCTCATAGAATGCCTCACCTCTACTAAACGCATTTATCTTTTTTTCTTCAGGGTTTTCACAACCGAGCAGCATTATTGCAATAAATGCCATCAAAAGAGTCTGTAAAACGGTTTTTAACTTCATATTGATAGTTCTCCTACAGTAAAATAGCTGAAGAAATATATCGACCCGTGCTGTTAGATTTCATCTTGTAATTTCAATTACTTTTTTTACCGCCCGCTTCGCTCAAGGCGTAGAGTTCGCAGAGGAAAAATATTATTTCTTTTCCGCTGACCACAGAGCTATAGGCTCCGCATTCCACGGGGCAGGAAGGGCAATTTTCGAATACATTTACTTTTTGGTTTTAATTCATAAAAAAATTTCGTATAAAGAAGATTGGGAAAAAAATATAGACTTTCAGATAATTAATTTCACAAGGCCAGAAGGAGGAAGGCGTATTAGTTATACGTCAACGACTGATAACACAGTGAAATTATTTATCTGAAAGTCTATATC
>JAUXIC010000013.1 GCA_030621215.1 Caldisericota bacterium | reverse complement strand
ACAATTGTTGTATTGTCTTTATCTACTTTTATGGTGTCTGCTTTTCCTAACATATCAAGTGTTACACTTTCGAATTTGAGCCCGAGATCTTCTGATATGACTTGGCCTCCCGTAAGAATCGCAATGTCCTGGAGCATTGCCTTTCTTCTGTCGCCAAATCCAGGTGCCTTCACTGCTACGCAAGAGAAAGTTCCTTTTATTTTATTAAGCACCAGTGTTGCAAGGGCTTCACCAGTTAAATCATCTGCAATAATGAGGAATGGCCGGCCTTTTTGGACAATTTTTTCTAAAAGTGGCAAAAACTCCTGCACTGAAGATATCTTTTTATCTGTGATTACAATGAAAGGATCTTTTAATTCTGCTTCCATTCTGTCGGGATCAGTCACAAAATATGGCGATACATATCCTCTGTCAAATTGCATGCCCTCAACTGTTTTTACTTCAATGCCCACTGTTTGCGATTCTTCAACTGTGATAACACCATTTTTGCCCACTTTTTCTAAGGCGTTTGCAATGGCAGTGCCTATTTCCTGATATTTTGAAGATACTGTTCCAATTTGTGCGATTTCTTCATTTGTGCTGATATCTTTTTTAAGATGCTGCATTTCTTCTACTACTACTTTTACGGCTTTATCCATTCCCTTTTTAAGGAGCAATGGGTCTGCACCGGCAGTAACATTTTTTATGCCTTCGTTGATCATTATTTGCGCTAACACCGTTGCAGTTGTTGTGCCATCACCTGCAATATCTTCTGTCTTGGATGCTACTTCTTTTACAAGCTGTGCTCCGATATTCTCATTTGGATCCTCTAATTCAATTTCTTTTGCAATAGTCACACCGTCATCGGAGAGTATTGGAGAACCAAACTTTCTTTCTAGTGCTACATGTCTTCCTTTTGGCCCAAGTGTAACCTTTACTGTATTTGCTAATTTGTCGACGCCATCTTTTATGGCCTTCCTTACATCCGTACTGAATAGAATTTGTTTTGCGTCCATGTTTTGCCTCCTTATTTAAGAATTGCTAAAATGTCGTTTTCGGAAAGAATCAAATACTTTTCCTCTTCTAATTTTACTTCTGTTCCCGCATACTTGGAGAAAATTACTATATCCCCCTTTTTTACTTCGAGAGGGACTTTTTTCCCACTATCAAGCATTCTACCGCTGCCTACTGCCACGACTTTACCTTTTTGTGGCTTCTCTTTCGCTGTGTCTGGCAATACAATGCCTGATTTTGTTTTTTCTTCAGATTCTTCAATTTGTACTACAAGGCGATCGCCAATTGGTTCAATTTTAGCCATACTAAAACCTCCTTTTCTGTTATATTTATTATTTTTAGCACTCTATTACTTTGAGTGCTAAGCATATTATATAAAGTTTGATTCCCATGTCAATACTTTAGAATAAAAATTTTTAAAAGTTAATATGTGCTTATTAAACCGGCGAAAATATTTTTGTGAGGCATTATCTTTTTTAATAAATTTGGGTCTCAAAAGTTTTGCAATAAGCTGCAATTGATTTATTTTTTTATATAATTTACATTCGTTATTTTCTTTGAAAGTTTTGTTAAATTTGCTATTATATGAGCAAATAGTGAAAAAAATGAAAAACGCAAATATTATATCACATAGCGAGAAAGAAACGAGAACGATTGGCAAGAATCTTGCAGTACATCTTGTTAATAGCGGCATTAAGAAAGGAGTGCTATTCCTTGAAGGTGAATTAGGAGCCGGTAAGACTGTTTTTGCAAAAGGATTTGCTGAAGGATTGGATGTAGAAGAAAATATTGATAGTCCTACATTTGTTTTTATTAGGGAGTATTATTCAGGAAAAGTGCCTTTCTATCATTTTGATTTGTACAGATTAGAGGATCTTGGAGAGATCGATGAATTGGGGTTTTTTGAATACTTTGACAGGGATGGATTTATTCTCATTGAATGGGCAGAAAAAGTGAAAAATTATATCGAGCCATCTGTCGAAATCCGCATAGAGAAAGCAGGGAAGAATGAAAGAATTCTTTTCATAGAGATATTAGAAAAGGGAGTGAATATTAATGAATGGACTTTGTATTAACAACGCGTTTTCTCCTACGATGATTGTGTTTTCTTCCGAGGAAAAGCTGTTTTTTTCCGTGACAGAAAATCCTCCCTCAAGGCAGCCAAATAATATCCTTTATGTGGTGAAAAGCATGATGGAACTTTTTTCTTTTACTCCGAAGGATATTGATTTTATATCGGTTGTAAAAGGGCCTGGTGGTTTTACGGGAACGCGTATTGGTGTGGTAGAGGGGAAAATGCTTGCTTTTTTGCTTGATATACCTTTAGTTGCTTTAAATTCACTTGAGCTTATTGCGTCGGGTTTTGAGGAAGAAGCGGTTCCGGTTCTTCCTGCTGGGAGAAACGCATACTTTGTCTCTCGTTTTAATTTTGGAAAACGAATAGAACAGGATTTATGTATAAGTCTGGAGGAGTTATTGCAAACCGAAACCACAATTATCACACCTGTAAGTTCTTTGAAAAATGTTTTAAAAGGGAAAAAAGTAATTGTGCATATTCCAACTTTTAATGAATTTGTAAAAAAATCTTTCGAGAAGCTTGCAGAAGGAAGCATAGTGGATGATCCCCTTTCTCTTGTCCCCACATACCTCCGTTCTGTAAATTTGATATTCAAAGGTGAAAAATGATCGGGCTGACTCTGCATATTTCATTGTCTACAACAAAGGATTTAAAAGCGATATATCAAATCGAAGCTTTATCTTATCCTGATCCTTGGCCGAGAGAAGTGTTCGTAATGGATTATCTATTTAACAGTAATTCAAGGTACTATGTTGTGAAGTTTCTAAATAAAACTGTCGGGTTTTTGGGCATATGGATAGAGCCGGAGAAATTACACATTATAAATATTGCAGTACATCCTGATTATAGAAGGAGAGGTGTTGGCAGAAAGATGATAGAGTTTGTAATAAAACTTGCAAAGAAGAAACAAAAGAAGGAAGTGTATCTTGAGGTAAGAGAAACAAATATAGCTGGTCAGGAATTGTACAAGCAGTTAGGATTTGCGTTTAGTGGCATAATCCCCGATTATTATAGTGATGGGGAGTCTGGGCTTATAATGCGGAAGGTGTTAAATGATGATCATTCTTGGGATTGAAACATCGTGTGATGATACAGCGGTTGCTGTTCTAAACGAGAAGGGAAAAATATTAAGCAATGTCTTGTCGTCTCAGGATGAATTTCATAGAGACTTTGGAGGAATAGTTCCTGAAATTGCATCAAGAAAGCATGCTGAACTTATAGGATATGTACTTAAAGAAGCCCTGAATCTTTCCAACAAAACATTAAAAGATATTGATATTGTTTCTGTGACTTATGGTCCGGGGCTTGTTGGTTCTCTGCTTGTGGGCGTTGAAGCGGCAAAGGCAATTTCATTTAGTCTCAATGTCCCTCTTATTGGAGTAAATCATCTTGAGGGCCATATATATTCGCTTTTTCTTGAAGGTTCTCCTCTATATCAGATTAATAATCCTTTCCCGCTGCTTATTCTAATTATATCTGGAGGGCATACTGAACTTGTTTTGATGAGGAAAAATCTCTCATATCAATTGATAGGTAAAACAAGAGATGATGCTGTAGGTGAGGCGCTTGATAAATTTGCACGGGCTTTGGGATACAGTTATCCAGGAGGCCCTGCTATTGAGCGGCTTGCCAGCAAGGGAGATCCTCATTTTTACCGGTTTCCTCGTTTAAATTTTAAAGGTTCGCCGTATGAGTTTAGTTATAGTGGATTAAAAACTGCAGGAATTTATTATTTGGATCAGCATAAAAATAAAATAGAAAAACATATCAGCGATATTGCTGCAAGCTTTGAGGAAGCATTAACTGATACACTTATTCAAAGAACACTACGCGCTGCAAAGGATTTTAATGTCAAAGCTATAGGTGTAGTGGGAGGGGTATCTGCAAATAAGAGATTACGGGAAAAGTTTGCGAAGGAGTCTTCCGTAGATGTTTATTTTCCCGGGCCAAATCTCTCTACGGATAATGCCGCAATGATTGCAATGGCTGGTGTTATGCGGTATAAAGCGGGACAAACAAGTGATCTTCGTCTGGATGCTGTATCAAGGCTGAAACTTGCATAAAATTCTATTTTTGTTACACTACTTTTTTAGTTATGTTAATTTATGAGGAGGATCAATGCGAGTAAAGACATTAAAAGGCGCCTTTTTAACTGTTAACCGTGTTGCAAAAAAGGTGTTAAAGGAGAAGATAAGAGAAACTAAAATTCTGGATGAAGAAAACGGTATCTTTTATACAGATTATTCTATTTTTCTTGTGCACTTCGTAAAAACAGTCGATAAGACGTTCAAAATGGCATTTCCTGAGATAGCAAGGCAAATTTTCTGGGACGAAGGGATTAAAATAAACAAAAAGGTGATTTTCCGGTTTGCGCGTATTAAAAATGATGATAAAAAGAAATTATCCATACTTTTTGTTTTAAATAATGGAGATATACTTCAAATTTCTCCACTGTCGCTTATAAGTTTTTGTGAAGGGACAAATCTTATAATAGAGGACGGAGGAGTTCATTATTTTTTCCCTACAATTTTTCTTACACGACTTGTTGGAAATCCGGCAAAGAATGAACTTATTGCAAAAAATAAGCTTTCACTTGTAGCTCAAATTAATGGGCTGGAGATGGTAGATGAGGTAGAAGAGGTTGACGAATTAACCGCTGTTCCAATTCGTGATTTTGATATCGATTGGGTGGGAGAGTTTCTTCGTATATTAAAAGGTATAGATATGCGGCTTGAAGCGATCGAAAAACAGCTTAAGGAGAGAAGAAACAATGAAAAAAATTAGTAAAATTATATTGTTTTCTGTCTTTGTCCTTTTTTCCTGTTCATTGCTTTTTATTCATTCATATTCAATTGTTGATGGTGCCTCTACAACCCGGGTTTTTTCTGCAAAAACCCTTACTGTCAACGAAATACTAAGTAAAGCAAAAATAGGCATTGGAGAGAATGATGTTGTAATTCCCGGCCTTGCTGAATCTCTTTATAGGGGCAAAATTGTTATTGGGCGAACGAGGCCTGTACATTTGATAGTAGATGGGGAAAAGATGTCATTTTTTACAGAAAAAAAGACTGTTCAAGAGTTTCTTAATGAGAAGAATATTGACATTGGAGACAGGGACTATGTAAATTTTGATTTAGAAAACAGGATCTATGATAACCAGGAAATTATTGTAAAGCATTATATGGAGGTTGTCAGAAAAGTCGAAATTGCTATTCCATTTACAGTTGTTTATAGAGAGAATCGACTTCTTGAAAAAGGAAAGGTTGTAAAATTTAGAAACGGGACAGATGGAATACTTGAAAAAGAATTTTATACTGTTTATTTTGGCGGGGAAAAGATTACAGATGAATTATTAAGTGAAAAAGTTGTCAAACCAGCAGTATCTCAATTATATGAAGTAGGACAAGCTTCTTTTAGTGGGGAGTATTTAAAAAAATATACAATGGTCGCAACTGCCTACTCTCCCCGTGTTATAGAGACAGACGGTAACCCGTGGGTTACAGCAACTGGATTAAGGAGTGGCGTTGGTGTTGTGGCTGTAGACCCCAATGTGATACCATTGGGAAGTCTTCTTTATATAGAAGGATACGGGTACGCTGTTGCAGGTGATACCGGTGGCGCAATAAAGAATAACATCATTGATGTCTTTTTTTATTCGACGGATGATGCGTTTCAATGGGGTAGAAGAACAGTCACTGTTTACTTGCTTCCAGGCAAATGGAAATTTCCAAGCAAATTAGATTACTGATAAAAAAATATTCTCTTTACCCCTCAAAGAGACTAGGGCAGAACTTTCTTGTAGATCGTTCTGCCATTTTTTATATCAGAGACGCAATAAACCCTGCGAGCAACAAGACATATCTGGAAATTGGTCCAGGATTTCTTTTTATTACGAATTTTGTTGCGGAGAGAGCAAAAAAAATTATTGCTATAGAAAAAGACAAGCGTTTTAAGCCATATTATGAAGATACCCGGCATGAAAATATTGAAATTGTAATACAAGATGCATTGAAGGTTGATTTTTCACAGTGGGATGTGGAAGAATTATTTGGCAATATTCCTTTTAATATATCTTCCCCTCTTATTGTAAAAATTGCAAAAACCAAGACAATAAACAGAGCAGTTTTGTTGTTTCAAAAAGAATTTGCTAAAAGACTTCTTGCTGGTCCCGGGAATAAAGATTACGGGTCCATTACTATATTTACAGACTTCTTTTTTGAGAAACAATTCTTGAAAACGTTTCCACCTCATTTTTTCTATCCCATGCCTCTTGTGAGCTCTACTCTTGTTGATTTTGTGAGACGGACAGATATTCAATTTGTAAACGAGGATTTATTGTTTCGTATAGTCAAGGGAGCATTTTCCAAAAGAAGAAAGACTCTATTTAATGCATTAAAGGAAGACTTTGACAAGGATGTTTTAGGGAATGCGATTATTAATGCTGGCCTGCCTATTGAAATTCGCGGGGAAAACCTCTCTCTTGAAGAATTTATTCGTGTTTCAAAGAATCTGTATTGAGAATTTGACGATTTTGTAGTAGAATATGAAAATTTTCTAATTGGAGGTATTTATTATGGGTTATAAATTAAAGGAAGGTATTTTTTATGCTAAATCTGATGAGTGGGCAAGCTTAGACGGGAACATCGCGACAATTGGCATTTCTGATTATGCTCAGGATAAACTTGGGGATATTGTGTACCTTGAAGAGGTGGCCAAAGGAAAGAAAGTGAAACAAGGTGAAGTATTTACAACAATCGAATCTGTAAAAGCTGCTTCAGATTTACACGCGCCTGTTTCAGGAGAAGTGATTGAAGTAAATGTGGATGTTGTTAGCACCCCGTCAATTATCAACCAAGATCCTTACGGGAAGGGGTGGATAATGAAGGTAAAGGTCGAGGATCTGAGTGAAGTAAATAATTTAATGAGCGATAAGGAATATTCAGAATACCGGAAAGAGTGATAGAATGAAATACATCCCGAATACAGATAACGAAAAAAAGGGGATGTTAAAGGAAATAGGCGTTTCTTCTTTTAATGAGCTTATAAGAGATATTCCTGAAAATATACGATTGAACAGGGCTTTAAGCATACCTGGGCCTTTTGATGAGGAGGAAATAAGGGAACAGGTGCATATGATTGCCGGGAAGAACGTGGATTTCTTTTCTTTTAAGCCCCTTATCGGTGCAGGCGCGTATAGACACTCCATACCAGAAGTTGTTAAAGCAATTGTTTCAAGAGAAGAGTTTTATACGTCTTATACTCCTTATCAGCCAGAGATTAGCCAGGGAAATTTACAATCTATGTTTGAGCTTCAGACGCATCTTGCGAGGCTTACTGGAATGGATGTTGTTGTGCCTTCCCTTTATGATGGAGCATCTGCTGTTGCTGAGGCAGTGCTTATGGCGGTAAGGATTACTCACAAGAACAGAACAATAGTTTCTTCTCTTGTGCACCCACATTATAGAGAAGTAATTGCCACTTATACTAAACCTCACAATATAGAGATTGTTGAGCTTCCGTTTGATAAAGGATGTACTGATTTTTCTAACTTGAAAAATCTATTAAATAGCGATACAGCAGCGGTGGTTGTGCAAAGCCCTAATTTTTTTGGTGGCATTGAAAATATTGCCGCCATTGCTTCCGAAATACATAACAGTGATGCTTTACTGATACAGTCCATTGCGGAAAGTATTTCTTTAGGATTACTTAATGCGCCTGCTGATATGGGCGTGGATATCGTTGCCGGAGAATCTCAATCGTTTGGTATGGATTTGAATTTTGGAGGCCCGTATAACGGATTTCTTGCGACTAAGACAAGGTTCTTGCGACAATTGCCCGGCAGGATAGCGGGAGAAACGGTGGATAGGGACGGGAAACGTGCTTTTGTGATGACAATGAGAGCGAGGGAGCAGGATATAAAGAGGGAAAAAGCGATATCTAACATTTGCTCAAACCATGCATTAAATATTGTAGCTGCAAATGTATATTTATCTCTTTTAGGAAAGAACGGATTATATGAGGTTGCTCTGCTTAATACAAAAGCTGCACACTATTTAAAAGAAAAACTTGCTGAAACAAATAATTTTGAGATTTTTGAATACCCCTTTTTTAATGAATTTATTGTAAAAAGCAAGATGGATATCGATGAGGTAAAAGATAGATTATTCAAGAGGTCATTTGTTCCGCCACTTTGTGTTAATAAATTCTATAAAAAGTGTGAAAATTATCTGCTATTTAATGTCACGGAAATTTTTAAACGGGAAGAGTTGGATGAGATAGTTAAAATACTTGAGGTGTCACGTTGAAACTTATATACGAGAAAAGTGTTAAGGGAAGAAAGGGTTATTTTTTAAGGGGAGATTCGTATAAAGAAATTTCCTTAAAAGACTGTATTCCACAGCATGCTTTGACGCGTACTAAAAAAGAACTTCCTGAAGTTTCAGAAGTGGATGTAGTACGGCATTTTACAGCGCTCTCCAAGCTTAATTATGGGCTGGATGATGGTTTTTACCCGCTTGGTTCTTGCACGATGAAATACAACCCGAAACTCAATGAAAGTCTTGCTTTACTTGATAATTTTATCTATGCCCATCCGTGTGTTGACGAAGATCTTGTTCAGGGGAGTTTGCAGATAATGTATGAATTAAGTCACTATTTATCTGAGATTACCGGTATGGATCAATTTACTCTTTCTCCATCTGCTGGCGCTCATGGTGAGCTTGCAGGGGTATTGGTTATGCGTAAATATTTTATGGATAAAGGAGAGCTTCGTCACAAAATGCTAATTCCCGATTCTGCTCATGGAACAAATCCTGCATCTGCTGCTATGGCCGGTTTTAATGTGGTTGAGGTAAAATCAAACGAGAGAGGTGGTATTGATCTGGCAGAACTGCATAAATTAATGGATGAAGACACAGCAGGATTGATGCTCACAAATCCTAATACAGTTGGACTTTTTGATGATAATATAGAAGAAATAGCAAAAGTTGTACATAGCAAAGACGGGCTTCTTTACTATGATGGGGCAAATCTTAATGCCTTACTTGGTATTGCACGGCCTGGCGATGCTGGTTTTGATATTGCCCATTTAAACTTACATAAAACATTCTCTACTCCTCACGGAGGAGGAGGGCCAGGTGCCGGGCCTGTTGGAGTAAAAAAACATCTTATTCAGTATTTGCCGACACCTATTGTTTCTTATAATGGGGAGAAATATTTTTTTGAGGATGTAGGGGAAAAGAGTATTGGCAGACTAAGAGCTTTTTTTGGTAATTTTTCTGTGCTTCTCAAAGCTTATGTGTGGATTCTTTCTATGGGGGATAAAGGGCTTAAAGAAACAGCCGAAACGAGTATTATCAATGCTAATTATGTTATGAGTAAATTAAAAAATTTTTATAAGCCTGTCTATGATCGTTTTTGTATGCATGAATGCGTGCTTACAGGACGGGAATATAAGGAGTATGGCGTGAAAACGCTTGATATTGCAAAAAGGCTTATGGATTATGGGTTTCATCCACCTACAATTTACTTTCCTCACTTTGAACCATATGCTGAAGAAACTATTATGATTGAACCAACTGAATCAGAGTCAAAGGAGAATATTGATCTGTTTATTGACGCAATGATTAAAATATCTCACGAGATAAAAACAGATGCAGAGCTTGTTAGGCAGGCCCCTCATGTTACGCCTGTCAGCAGGCCTGATGAAGCACGTGCAGTAAAAAATCCAACATTAATATTTAAGGAAATAAATGAAAATAGATAACCTGGAAAAAATTATTCAAGATGTAATACAATTGATTTATCCTGGCATTTCAAAAATTCCTGATGTACTACTTGTTCCTTCGCCTGAAGGGTTCGGAGATTTTTCAACGAATGTCCCATTTGATTTAGCCAGTATGCTGCACAAATCACCAGTTTCTATAGCTGAGGAAATTTTGAAACATTTGAATTTTCCTTATTTTTCATCAATTTCTGTTGCAAAGCCTGGGTACTTGAATTTTTCTTTTGCACTATCTGTATACAGAGATTTCTTGCAGGAGTTGGAGGAAAAAGGCGAGAAATATTTTTATAAAGAGAGAAACGGCATGAAAGTACAGATTGAATTTGTCAGCGCAAATCCTACCGGGCCTTTGCATGTAGGCAATGGACGAGGCGGTATTATCGGAGATGTTCTTGGCAATTTACTTAAAGTGGAAGGATTTGATGTAATAAAGGAATACTATGTAAACGATGCAGGAAGCAAGATGAATCTTTTTGCAAAATCCATTGCGTATTACTATATGAAAAAATTAGGGAAAAACCCAGAACCTGTTGAGGAAGCGTATAGAGGTGCTTATATCGAGGATATAGCTACAGAAATATTAAATGATTATGGTGATAGCTTACTTAATGGAGAAGGCCGTCCACTCATCGATGAAATTCAGAAAATAGGCAAAGAAAAAATGATGTACCGTGTTAAAGAGTCGCTTGAAAAATTTGGCGTAGCATTCGATAGTTGGTTTTATGAATCCTCTTTATACTCCAGCGGTGAAGTGGATAAGATAACCGAAATTTTTAAGAAATCCGGATATGCTTATGAGAAGGATGATGCTCTTTGGTTTCAGTCTACTCTGTTTGGCGATGATAAAGACAGGGTACTTGTACGAGGGACAGGAGAGCCTACCTATACTTTAGTAGATGCTGCATATCATAAAAACAAGTGGGACCGTGGCTTTAAAAAGGTCATTGATATCTGGGGTGCTGACCATTTTGGACACATTACTCCGATGAAGGCTCTCATTCAAGGGATGGGACTGCCGGAAGATTTTCTTGATATTATTATATATCAGATTGTTCATCTTTTTGAGAACGGAAAAGAAGTGATGATGTCAAAACATTCTGGTACTTTTGTCACCCTTGAAGAACTCGTCAATGAAGTGGGGAGGGATGCTGCCCGATTCTTTTTTCTTTTAAAGAGCAGTGATACACATCTTAATTTTGATATAGATCTTGCAAAGAGGGAGTCTATCGATAATCCTGTGTATTATGTGCAATATACGTATGCACGTTTAAAGAGTATTTTATGGAAAGGTGAAGAAAAAGGTATTCGGTACAGAGGTGTAGACGAAGCAGATTTATCGTTACTTGAGAGCAGTGATGAAAGAGCTCTGTTAAACCATTTTATGTATTTAGAGAAAGAGCTTGAAAGAGTAGCGAGGAAACACTCAGTGCACAGAATACCTTTTATAACAATAGAACTTTGCAAAAAAATTAATACTTTTTACCAGAATTATAATATTCTTTCTTCAGAAGAGTATGTGCAGCCGAGGCTTTCACTCGTTTATAATGCGTTAAATGTATTGTCGTTTTTAATGAATCTCATGGAAATCGAAAAAAAAGAGAGGATGTAAGGAGAAGATATGAAAACTAATAAGCTGAAAAAAATCCTTTTATTTTTTGTTGTTTTATCTATTATTGTTTCACTTTTTCAGGTGACTATAAGGATTAACGCAGAGAGAAAGGAAAATACAGTTGATGTGGCCCTTGATTATCTAAATTTTTATCTATTTTCTGCAACAAACGGGCAAAATGTTTATGATGCCATTAAAGAAATGAAGGAAGCAGGCGCTACTTCGGTGGCTGTTGTAGAAGATTGCATTGAAACTCTTTATAGCGAAGGGAAAATAACTTTTTTTAACGGAAGCGATCTCCTTGCACCTTCTTTTAATAATATTTTGAGGAGTAAACTTGAGGTTGATAAGCATAGAGATATCATTCAACCCTCTTTTGTCGTTGTGCTGACGGAAGACAAGGATTTAGCAGAGAGAATGCTAAATAATCTTTCTGAAGATACAGGATTTATTGATGGTGACGGAGTTTATGCGATAATTATTCATTCTGACATTTTAACTGCTGTTGAGTATGGCGTTGGTTTTGATAATGAAAAGATTGAAAAATTTAAAGATATGGGCTTTCAAGTTGTTTTAAGGCCAAGATATACTCCCGGCAACAGAAATGTTGAAACGCTGATCAGTACAATTGAAGAGTTTAATATTAAATCAGTTATGTTCTACGGAACTGTCATTACTGGTTATCCAGATAGAATTGACGAGCTTACAGACCTCTTTAATGCAAGTGGTATATTAACTTATATAATAGAATCACCTATTCAAAAGGGTATTTATGCTCAAGAAGGACTTCCGGCATTTATCCGAAAAGTGCACTACTATGTTACAAGGGTATATTCCATATACCCCGCAGAGCAGGTAAAACTTACAGCTGTAGAAATTTTCAATAGATGGTTTCGCTCCATCCCAGACAGAAATATCAGAGTAATATATGTGAAACCTATTATTGGAATCGGGGAAAGCTATGAACAGAATCTTTCTACGAATAAATATTATATTAATAAACTTGTAACTTTATGGCAGGAAAAAGGGATGGAGTTCGGGATGCCACACCCTATTGATGAAGTGAGTGTGAACTGGATTGTAATATTATTGATCTATCTTGGCGTAGTTGCGTTGTTTACGCTGTACATAAAAATTATTTTGAACCTTTCGCAAAAATCTATACTTATTTGTTTTCTTTTCCTCGCACTAATGGGGATTTCTTTACTTTTCTATTCGCAAAATATGATGGGAAAATTGACAGTGCTTGCCGCTGCAGTTTTGATCACGGGCTTCTTTTCGCTTATCATGTTTTTGGCTGTAAAAAAGAATTACGGGTGGAAAAAGTTTCGTCTTTTGGACATTATAAAAAATGGATTTACGGTTTCATTCCTTATGCTTATTGTATCACTTGTTGGGGGTTTATTGGTTGGAGCAGCGCTGTCTGGCAGTCCCTATCTTTTAAACTTAGATATGTTCCGTGGGGTAAAAGTACTTTACCTCTCGCCATTTATTTTTCTTATTATAAACTATCTTTATGTATTTGGTGCAGATTTTGACAATAAACAGATCTCCGGATTGCATTATAACGTGGTTGACGAAGTGAAGAAAGTATGGAATATTACAGTGAAAGGTGGACATGTTGTTATCCTTGTTCTTATTGCAGGCATCTTTCTTATGTATATTTTGCGCTCCGGGAATATGGGCGTAACTATTTCATCGCTTGAGCTAAAATTCAGAGCATTTTTAGAGCAGACGATTGTTGCACGCCCCAGAGTAAAAGAATTTTTAATAGGATATCCTGCTGTATTCCTTATGGTTTTTGCTGCGTATTTAATGCGTAAAAAATGGTTACTGCTTTTTTCTTTTCTTGGTATAATGTGTTCAATTTCTATTGTTGATACATTTTCTCATTTGCGTACAACTTTTCTGATTTCTTTTTACCGGACTTTATGGGGTTTTGCCTTCGGAATTCCCCTGGCGATAGCCGCTGTCATTATTCTCTATCCATTTATTAAAAAATACTTTGTCAATGAACATTAAAAAACATCTTAGACAGAGTGCCGTGCAGGCATCTATAATATTTATGGCCTCGGCCTTTATCGGCAAATTACTGGGGCTTGCCCGAGATATATTATTCAGTGCCTATTTTGGTACAACTCATGCAGCGGATGCTTTGAGTGCGACACTTCCCATTACTTCTGTTGTGCAGAATATTGTTTCAAGTGCAATAGCGCTGTCTTTTATCCCCTTATTTATCGAGGCTATGAGCAGGAGTCGGGAAAAGACTCTTAGGGATTTTAATGTTGTTTTTAGTTATTTTTTAGTGGGTCTGTTTTTTTCTATGCTCTTGTTGGGCGTGTTTTCCTTTCAGATTGTACATCTGCTTACTCCTGGATTTACCGAATATTCTCTCATTACCTTTACAGCACGGCTTGTAGACTTCTTTGCTATCATTTCTTTTTTCTGGGCCATTACAAATTTCCTTTATGCAGTTTCCCAGGCACATAAAAATTTTCTTATTACCGCACTTGTTCCTCTTATCCTGAATGTGTCAATAATAGCAGGGCTTCTTTTCTGGCACAATTCTTTAGGAGTATTTTCATATACTGCAGGTATGTTAATGGGTTCTGTGATTCAAATGTTTGTAATGCTGTTTTATACGAGGCGTGTTTTGTCCATTAAGTTTTCCTGGAATTTTAATCCGAAGGGAACAGTTCTTGGTATGTTAATTATTCTTTCGATGCCTTTAATCATACAGCAATTTTCTGGATATGCTGTGACGGTAGTGAGTAATAATATTGCCTCCCGCCTCAGGGAGGGAAGCATTGCATCTCTTGGATATGCAAATAAGCTGAGACAATTTGCTATTGGGGTACTTACAGTGCCGCTTGCAACATCCTACTATCCGTTTCTTTCAGAGGCTGCAACGAAAAAGGATATGAAAGAATTAGGTAATATTTTTTCAAAAAGCATTCGATTTGCATCATTTTTTATCGTTCCTATTATGTTTATATTTATTGTATTTGATAAGGCTATTGTGACTATTGTTTTCCAACGGGGTGTATTTGGAATGGAGGCAGTTGCACTTACTGCACGACCTTTTCAATTTTATTCCCTGGGAATATTTGCTGCAATGATTACTGTTGTTTCTATGCGTGTTTTTTTTGCGATGAAAGATATGTGGACACCTACTATTATTTCTCTTGCAGTGGCTGTTTTTGATATTGCAGCTATGGGACTGCTTGTAAAAATTTATGCACATGCGGGTATTGCACTTGCAGTAAGTATTGGATTGTATTTGTATATGTTTCTTCTTCTTTTCTTCCTTCGGAAAAAAGTAGGGTCTCTTAACAGCAAGAAGATTGTTATTTCTATCTCAAAATTTTTAGCAGGTTCGGCTGGCGGAATTATTATAATGTATTATTCTTTTAGAAGAATTGAAAGTTTCTTGCCTGCGATAAACTGGTATGTTGCGCTGAATTTTTTTGCTTCTCTTGTTTTATTCTCACTTTCCTACCTTATAGTATTGTATCTATTGAAGGCAGACGAAATGACAAGCGCATATTTTGTGATAAAAAAATTGAAAAACAGAATGAAGAGGCAGTAAAAATTATTTATTTTTCAGATAGTATAGGCGTAAAGAGTGGAAGATTTGCAAAAAGTTGACTGATAAGTCCTGCTTCAACTTCTCTTTTCATCGGTTATTTTATAATTTCTCATATTTATGTAGAAGAACAAAACTCCAGATAAGTAAAAAACAAACATAAGAAGAATAGGCAGCGTATATCCAAACCGTCCAATAAGCATGCCCGAAATGGAAGCAGCGATCCCCCAGGAAATATTCCATGACATTTCTGTGAGGCTTACTGCTGATGCTTTGATGTCCTCTGGAACCAGTTCCATATAAGTGCTTTGATTAATAGGCACTGCCGCGTTCATGAGCGCACCTCTTGTAAAATATGATGCAATGGCAAGGTAAGTTTTTTTAGTAAAAGCAAGAACAAGAATGAATGGCAGCGAAAGAGCCTGCATGAGAACAATGGCTTTTATTGCCCCAAAACGCTCTTTAACCACAGGGGCTATTAATGTCCCTGTGGCCGTGACGATACTTCCGATAGAGAAAATAATCCCTATTGAACTTATAGGGAGTTGAAATCTGTCTTTAAAGTACAAGTTGAAAAATGGCATTATAAGGCCGGCTCCGGCACCCAACATGAGATTGGTAGCTGCAAATATGATAACTATTTTCAATTTTTTATAATCTTTTTTTAATGTTTTAAAAGGTTCAAAAAACATGTTGAAATTAATTTTTTTCTTTGTCTTTTGCCAGTTTTCATTCAATTGATACAGAAAAAAAGAAGATGCAAAGAGGATTATAACACCAGTGAACAGGGTGTATTTCATTCCTATTATTTCTGATTTACTGAGGATGCTGGGCAAGAAGCCGCTAAGAAGTGAGCCGATAAAGTCACCTATAATAAGTGCCGAAAAAGAAAAGCTGAATAAGTGTGTGCGTTCAAAACTCGAGCTGCTTTCCGTGAGAAATGGTGCTTCTGAAACGATAAAAAAAGAAGAACCCATACCCTGGAAAAATGCCGCCCCCATCATTAAATAAGGGTTCCTTGTGAGAATTAAGAGCAAAAGCATGATGGCCTCAATCCATATACCCAATATGAAGGATTTTTTTCTTCCAATATTATCAGAAATGATACCTGAGACAAAAATAAAAAAAGCCAGGCCCCATGGGAAAGCGGCGTTTATCATGCCTATATGTGCAGTGCTAATTCCTATTTTACGAAGATATATATTAAATATAACGAAGAAAATGCTAAATCCTATTGCTGCCAGGAGATTACTCATTAAATAAAGACGGGCATTTTTTTGGATACTTTTAAGTTTTTTTAAGTAAGCCATTTATCTGTTTATTCCTTTTAAGGGAATTGTTCCGATTGAAGCAAGCGTAACAATTATTCCTGCGATGATGACGCCCAACCCTATTGCAAGAAAAGCTCTTCTTTTCTTCATAGCAAAAAGTTCTGCTGCGAGTGCGCCAGTGTATGCCCCGGTGCCAGGGAGGGGGATTGCAACTAAAATGACAAGCCCCCAGAATCCGTATTTATCAATTAGCGATCTTGTTTTTTTTCTTACATGGTTGAGATATTTATCAACGATGGTTATTTTTTTAGCGAGAAATATTATCAGTTGCCACATCAGAAAAACAATGGGTATGAGCAATAGGTTTACACAAATTATTATTGCAGAACTAAGAAAAATATTTTTATTGTAGTGTAAAATAGCTATCGGAATCGAACCTCTTAGTTCAATTCCAGGAAGAAATGTTATAAAAATTAGGTAGATCCATTCTTTCATGAAAATTATTCTAACAGAACTTGAATAATTTTCAATTATTTTTTTAAGATTGCTTAATAATACCGCTTAATTTACTGCTATTCCCTGCTTTATCTATTGCTTTTATCAGAGATACTGTTTCTTCATTATATAGATGGGAAGATTTAAATGTTTTGCTTTTGAACACAAATTTTACGTTACCAATAACAAATGTTACATAATCGAAATTGTTATCTTCTACTCTTTATTCATACCTTAATGCCTCGACCGGATTCAATTGTGCTGCTTTTTTTGCAGGATAGACGCCAAAGAATATTCCTATGAAAACGGCTACACTAAATCCAACGATAATTGATGTGGTTGTAATGCTTGTAGGTATAAAACTTTGTGGAATGAGTAGCGATAAAACAACTCCTATAATAATACCTATTATTCCTCCGCTTCCAGATATAAGTGTAGATTCCATAAGGAACTGAAGTAGAACATCCCGATTTTTTGCTCCTACTGCCTTACGTATTCCTATTTCACGTGTTCTTTCGGCAACAGATGCTAGCATTATATTCATAATACCAATACCTCCAACGATAAGTGCAATTGACCCTATTGCTGTTAGCATAAGAGTGAAAGTATTTGTTACATCTGTAGCAAGGTCTACATACTGCTGTTCGCTATTTATAGAGAAATTTTCTGATCCGTGTCTCACAATGAGAAGGCTTTTAATGCGGGCGCCCAGGACATCCATCGGCATATCATCCATTGCTTTTGCATAAATTACCTGGACATCCTTTTTTCCTGTATGTGCTTGAAGTGTCGTAATGGGCATAACAATAATATCGTCTAAGTCCATCATGCCTATTGAGCCAACCGGTTTCAAAACACCTATTACAAGATATTTTATATCATTTATCTTTACATATTGGCCTGTTGGATCCGTATTACCAAATAAACTGTCTTTTGTTGTAGCACCTAAAATACATACATTCCGATATCCATCAATATCCTGGTCAGTGAATCTCCTGCCTGAAGCTAAAGTATAATTTGATACAAAAAACGCATCAACATTTGTTCCTATGCCACTTGTGGAAATTGTCGAATTGCCATACTTTACGCTAGCATTGATGCGACTCTCTGGTGAAATTCGTGCATCGGGCAATTTTCTTTTAAGGTATTTTACATCTTCATACGTAAGAGGTTTTAGGGCTGTACTTGTCCCTGACATTACTGCTCTAAATAAATTTGTTTTTTGCCCGGGGGTAACAATAACGACATTTGAACCAAGAGATTCAATATTCGAAAGAATAGCATGTTGAGCACCATATCCAACAGAAGTAATAAGAATAAGCGATGCAACACCTACAATAACGCCCAGCATAGAAAGAAACGTTCTCATCTTATTAATTTTTAGAGAATTAAGTGACATTTTCATTATTCTTACAATTTTCATTTTTTTATCTCTCCTACATTTGCTATATGTCCATTTTCTACCTCTTTCTCTATGAAGCCATCTTTTATGTGTATAATTCTATGCGTAAATTGCGTGATAGAAGGGTCGTGAGTTACAATAATTTCGGTAACGCCTCTTTCTTCATTCAGTTCTTTTAGGATTTTTATTATCTCAAGTCCTGTTTTTGAATCTAAATTGCCCGTAGGTTCATCTGCAAAAACAATAAGAGGATCATTAATCAATGCTCGTACTATGGCTACCCTCTGTCTTTCTCCTCCGGAGAGTTGCGCAGGAAGATGCTTTGCTCTTTCTTTTATGCCTGCACTTTCCAAAAGTTTCATGGCTTTTCTTTCTGCCTCTCTAAGATTACTTTTTGCATTATATACGACAGGAAGAATTACGTTATCCAGTACGGTAAGATGTGGTAACAAATTGAACATTTGGAATACAAAACCTATTTTTTTATTTCTTATATTAGCAAGTTGCGTATCATTTAACTTAGAAACATCTTTTCCTTCTAAAAGATACTTTCCACTTGTCGGCGTATCAAGGCAGCCAAGAAGATGCATAAGGGTGGATTTTCCTGAACCTGACGGGCCTATTATTGAAACAAGTTCCCCTTTATTAATATTTATAGAAACTCCTCTTAATGCTTTTACCCCCGATTCACCGAAACGATAAGTTTTTGTTAAGTTTTCTGCTCTTATAATTTCATTCATAGTTATCTACCTTTTTACTGCCTAGTTTTATTTTCCGCCGCCCGGCATCCTTATTCCTTCAACTTCGGTAAACACTGAGTTATAAGGTACTCTAAGGATTGTGTCTCCCTCAGAAAGGCCAGAAATAATCTCCGTATAATCATCAGATGATATGCCTATTTTTACTTCTTTCCTCTCAATTGTGTTATCAGCTTGAACTAAGTCCACATAGTATTTTTCATCCTGATATAGAACCGATTCAATAGGCACAGCAAGTACATTGTTTTTCATTTGTGTAGTAATATCTACATTTACGCTTAATCCATCCTTTATAGTTATAGATGAATAATCATCTATAACTATTTTGATTTTATAAGCCCGCACGCCAGAAACAGCTGTTGTTGTATTTCCTGTGTATCCTACAGTGCCTTTAACTTCTCTGTGAGGAAAGGCATCGAAACTTAAGATGGCATCTTGGCCTTTTTTTATATTCACTGCATCAATTTCATCAGAAAACGCTTCTGCTACAAAGTTTTTTGTGTTACCCACTACGGCAATGGTGCCCATTGATACCGTATCTCCCTCTTGAATATTTAACGATAAAATAGTACCTGATATAGGGGCTGTAATAGTGTAATCGTTTAAATTCTCAAGTGCTGTTTGCGTCGCATTGTATGCTTGTTCCATTTGCAATTTTACCTGTTGAATTTCATTACTATCTAACGAAAGCTGAATCTTTGCGTTGTCTAAATTTATCTTTGCTGTTTTTAAGCCTGCCTCTGCTTGTGTTAGTTGTGCCCTTCTTATCTCAATGCTATCGGAGGAAGCAGAAGCACTGTTTTTTGCCATATCAAGATTTTCTTTGCTGATAGTAAGCTGTGATTCGGCAACTTTAACCTGATTTTCTGCTTGTTTTATCTGGTTATCTCTGGATATCTTTGCTTTCTTTGCTTGTTCATAGTTTTCTATTGATATCTGCAATGCCACTTTTGCCTGTTCTACCTGATATTCTGCTCTTTCTATATCATCCTCAGACGGGCTTCCATGCTTGTTTAATTTATCAAGACTTAACTCTGCGAGTTTAATATTGCTTTCGGTAAGTAAAACCTGATTCTTAAGAATTTTAATCTCTACATCTGATGTATGCGGGTTCTCTTCTGCTTCTTCCAGCCTTTCTTTTGCAGTATCGTTATTAATTTTAGCCTGATTTATCTGTTCTTCTGCCTGCTTTATGTCTTCATCTGTAGGGCCTGATTCTGTTAAGGATTTTAAATTTAACTGAGCAATTGCAAGTGAGAGCTCCTGGGAATTTAGTTGAAGCTCGGCTATTTTTATGGAAATATCAGTTGTATCACTACTTTTTAGTGCTGAGAGGTTGTTTTGTGCATTTTCGAGGTTAATTTCTGCCTGCTTTACCTGCTCTTCCGCCTGATTTACCTGTATGTGAGAATTATCAGTTTTCACGGCTATGTCAAGGTTTAACTTTGCTATGCTGTAGGCAGCTTCTGCTGATTCAACATTTGCTTCCGCCTGAGCAACTGCGTTTTCGGAGTTGTTCAGCTGTGCAGAAATTTCATAATTAATTTTTGCTATATTATAGCTGTTTAGTGAGCTCTGATAGTTGAGTCTCGGTACTGTTGAGTCAATTGATGCAATCTTAGCCCCTTTTTCTATCCAATCACCTTCTTTTGCAAAGAGCTGAATTACTTTACCTGAAACTTTAGATACTATCGTAATTTTTGGGTCAGCAGTCACATTGCCTGAGAGATTCACAACACTTTCTATATTTTTTCTTCCTACTTTTATAGTAGGTAAATTTTTTGCGGTTGGAGGGCTTTTTGCGCCGGGATTTATAATACTACATCCAGTCAGAGTGAATAATAGTATTACACTTAATAAGGAAAGCCACATTTTTTTCATTTTTTATCACTTCTCCCTAAAATATTTTGAACATAATATATTATTGTACTCTTTATTGTAGACACCAAATGTGATGAAAATGTGAATTTTAAGATATTTTATTATTTGTTGAAGGCGTGTAATTGCTTGTAACAAGATTCTGCTTCTTTAAGTATATTTTCCTCATCTACTGTAAGAATTTCTTTGTTTTTCATTACTATTTTTCCATCAATAAGTACTGTATCAATGTCGGATGGATACATAGAATAAGCGACAAGAGAATAAGGATCAGTAAACGGCGTAAGATGTGGTTTTTTAGTATCTATTAAGATAATATCTGCTTTATATCCTTCTTTAAGCAATCCTACATCATTAAAGCCTAAATTTTTTGCCCCATTTACAGTTGCCATTTTAAGTAGTTCTTTTGCATTTAGCAGTTTAGAGTTTAGTGAAATGCCTTTTGCAAGAAAAGATGTTAATCTTGCATCTTCAATGAGTGCTAAATTATTATTGGATGCAGCACTATCAGTTCCGATAGAAATAGTCAGTCCTGCATTGTGCATTTTATTTATTGATGGGATTCCGGCGCCTATTTTCAGATTGCTTTGTGGATTTAGAGTGACACCCACATTGTTATTCTTCAAAATATTTATATCGTTATCGCTCATCCATATGCAATGCGCAGCGTTAACTTTTGCATTGAAGAACCCTATTGTGTCAAGTTTTTCTATTGGAGTTGTTCCGTATTTTTTCTTGAATTCTTCTACCTCTTTTTTTGTTTCGTGTAGATGAGTTTGTACAAGTACATTCATTTTTCTTGCCTGATTGCTGATTGCTTTCAGAAATTGTAGTGTGCAGGTATAAGGAGCATGAGGAGCAAAGCTTGCTAATATCCTTCTTTTTTCACTTCCTTGCCATTTATTTATAAATTTTTCTGCTACTTTTAGCTTCAGTGTATCTGTGCCAGTCTTTGAGGTAAGCCCGAAACCAAGGTTTGCACGAATGCCGCTTTCTTTTATCGCTTGCGCAGATTTCTCCATGTGGAAGTAAAAATCTGCTACTGTAGTAACGCCAGCGCGTATTGATTCAATAACGCCGAGAAGGGAGCCAAAATATACGTCCCTTTCGGTTAGTTTGTTTTCTATTGGAAAGATTGTATCGAACAGCCATTTTTGTAGAGGGAGATCATCGGCAATGCCGCGCATAAGAGTCATTGCAAGATGCGTGTGAGCGTTCACAAATCCTGGCATCACAATGTGATTTTTTGCATCTATTACTGTATCGAATTTATCCTTCCATTTTTTTTGTGGCCCTATATAATAAATAAGGGAATCTTTTATTGCAAGATCCCCTTTTTTGATTACATTTTTTTCGGTAAGTGTTAAAAATGTGCCGTTTCGTATAAGAATCATATGTTCTCTTTTCTTGTGAGCGGTAATGGGTGGACATCAGTAATAATTTCTTCTGTGTTTTCCGCAAGAATCTTTTTTATATCTTTCGGAAGCGAGAAAATTCTTGTGTGCGCCTCTCCTTCGTAAAATTTTAATTCTCCCTTAATTCTCTTCTGTATTTTTTCGTCAATTTCTTCGACGCATACTGTTTTTGGATTATATTTTTTTGAAGCAAGCACAAAACTCCACGTTGTGTCAAAACTTGGCACATATACATAGTAGCTTCTTACCACAGGGAATATTTGCATTAAAGTATTTCTTATTGCTCTATGCATTCTGTAAGTGACTGACCTCAGCATGGATGCTTGTAGAGCGAAGATCCCATCTTCACTGAGTCTGTCAAAAAGGAGTGCAAAAAATTCTTTTGTGCATAGTTTATACGATGGGCCTGCTTCAAAGGGCTCAGTTAAGTCGCTTATTATAATGTCAGTAGAATTTGAGGCAACTTGTGATTCAATAAATTTTCTTGCATCAGTATTTATGAGGGCTGTCTTGGGGTTTTCAAAGGATCCCTGGTGCCATTCCCATAAATATTTTTTTGCAAGTTCAGTTCCGTCTTTGTCGATATCTAACATAAAGACGTTTTTTATGTCTTTATGTTTTAATACTTCTCTTAGCGTTGCCCCTTCCCCTCCCCCTAAAAGTATAATATTTTTTGGGTTTGGATGGAGCAGCATTGCGGGGTGCACAAGAGATTCATGGTAGATGTATTCATCTTTTACTGAGGATTGGACATCTCCATCAATAATTAGCATTTTTCCAAAAAAAGAGCTTTCTACTAATTGGATAAACTGGTATGGTGTTTTAATTTCTGTAATAATGTTTTTTATTCCATGTAAATGTTCTTCCCCATCGGCGAAAACATCATGGAAGTACAAGTAGTTTTTCTCCATCTTCTTTTACTCTTTTACCAACAATCTCTTGAGTGTATCTCTCGTTTTTTTCTATTCCTCTTTCAATTTCTGTTGTTTGTATATGTGTTGCGCTTAATTTTTCTGCTACGTATTCGCAGGCTGTTTTAGGGTCTGCATCACCGCAGGTGTAAAAATCAAGAGCAGCATAACCATATTCAGGCCATGTATGTATGGAGAGATGGGATTCAGAAATAACTACAACCCCACTTACACCTTGAGGAGTAAAATGGTGAAATGCAACATCTAATACAGTTGCATTAGCGTATTCTGCAGCTTCTTTTAAAATTTTTTTTAACAATTCTAAATTGTTAAGTATTTCTGGATTGCATCCAGAAACATCCATAAGGATATGTCTTCCTTCGGTGCGCATTCCAGCCACCCCCTTTGATAGGTTTAATAAGGTAAAAATTAAAATACCTTACGTGCGAGTTTATAACAGATTTTAATTTTTTTTCAATACTTTTGCGCTATTTTTTATGTTTTTTAGATAGATGTTTATTTGAAATATGTATATATTTTGAAATACAAAAAAAAGGAATAAAATAATTTTGGGGGGTGATAGAGATGTGGAAAATTAGTATAAAAACAGAAAAGCATTCGGAAGTTGTGGACATTACCTCTAAAGTGAAGCAGATTGTAGAGGCGAGTGGAATAAAAGTCGGTTTATGCGCTGTTTATGTCCCACATACAACTGCTGCAATTTTTATAAACGAAAATACAGATCCTTCTGTCAAAGAAGATATTTTACAAACTCTTGATAGGTTGGTACCGTGGGAAAATGCCTATTCTCATATTGATGGCAATGCAGCGGCGCATATTAAGACGGCTATTATTGGACCTTCTAAAACATTTATTGTTGAAAACATGCAAATTATACTTGGTGTCTGGCAGGGCATCTTTTTTTGTGAATTTGACGGGCCACGCGAAAGGACTGTCTATGTAGAAATTATTGGGCGGTAAAATTAAGTGTTAATTTATCTGGAGAATGAGAAAGCAAAATATATTTCTATTCCATTTTTTTTAGTATGCTTATGTAAATCTTTATAGATTTTTCGAAAAGTATTTTGCCGAGTTTTGCATTTCCGTTTTGCGTATCATTTATAATTCCTGTTTTTGTGATTTTATCTTTTACCAGGTCTTCTGAAACGTAATATGGAGGCAATTCTCTTATTTCTTCTGTGAAGAGTTTCTTATGCACAAGGTCGGGATGCAAATAAAGCATCATTGATACCTCTCCTCTCCCTGCATGGCCTGCATGGCCATACAGCTCTTCCAGTTCTTTAAAGAGCCACCAGGAGCCTATTGCAAAGCGGGATTTTTTGAAAATAGGGGCAACACTGTCTATGGCACATCTGATTGGAGCAATGTTTCCTCCATGTCCGTTGACAAATAGAAAATTTCTAAATCCATGTTTGTAAAGAGATTCCATGTAATCTTTCATTACCATCGTAAGGGTTACAGGGGATATGGAAATTGTACCGGGAAACATGTATGTGACAGAATGGCAATTGCCTACATTAATTGTGGGAGCTACAATTGTTTTTGTTTTTTTTCCTGTTTCAATGGCAATTTTTTCTGCAGTGAAAGTGTCAGTTCCGAGAGGAAGAGCATCAGAATGCTCTTCAGTTGCACCAACAGGGATGATAACGGTCTGTTTATTTTTTAAATATTCTCCAACTTCTTTTGTTGTCATCTTAAGGAGTTCCATCATTCTCCTCCTCAAGTATATTTTCTTTATCTAAGAGCTTCTCTGCTTTTTCCATGTCTATTTGAGCAACATACACATTCCAGGCTCCTGCACTTCCCATTAAAGGGTTGCTTAGCATGGAAGACCCTCCAATGCCCGCACCCGGTCTTTTTATCATTACATCTATACCGTTTGCTTGAAGAAGATTTTTTATGATATCTGCTTCAAACTGGTTTTCGGCAGTTGCAACGACAGTCCATTTAAAATCTTCTTCTGTGATACTTAACTTTGTTCCACAAAATTTACAATACTTTGAATTGTTGCTGTTTTCTTTCCCGCACTTTGGACAAATTTTCATTTTTGCCTCCTTCTGCTAAAATTATAGTCAATAAAACAGAAATAGGAAACAGAAGGAAAATAGCAAAAAGATAAAGACAGTAAAATGAAACTAACCATCAACTGGAGGAATATTAAATATGAATAAACAAATACGTGTTCGTTATGCCCCAAGCCCTACAGGGCATATACATATAGGCAATGCAAGATCAGCCCTGTTCAATTATCTATTCGCAAGACACA
>JAUXIC010000080.1 GCA_030621215.1 Caldisericota bacterium | reverse complement strand
GCAATTTTTTCCAGCACCTCAGGATCTTTTGCGAGAAGACCCGGATAATTCATCATTTCTGCAAGTCCCAGAACTTTCGGATTGTTTTTAAATATTGCAAGGTCTTCTGAATAGAGATGTGCTCCAGATGATTCAAGCGGCGTTGCCGGGACACAACTGGACAGCATAAAATAAATATCCACCGGCAGGTTTTTAGTAGAGTTAATCATGAACTGTATGCCGGGAATCCCTGCTACATTTGCTATTTCATGCGGATCTGCAACAGCTGTTGTTGTCCCCAAAGGGACTACAGCCCGTGCAAATTCAGGAGGAATTGACATCGTGCTTTCTATATGGAGATGAGCATCTGTAAAAGACGGTGAAATATAAGCTTTATTTACATTTATTATCTCTTTAGCTTTTTCGTAGGAGCCAACGCCAACGATGATTCCTTTGTGAATGAGAATATTTCCGGTTTCGACAGACTCGTTAAATACATTAACAATCTTTCCGTTTTTAAGGAGAAGATCTCCTTCCTTTGCTCCTCTTGCAACATCGATAATTTCTGCTAAATCTTCCTGCGTAAAATTATGCATTTTGCATTTTCTCCCAGAATTTTTTTGCAATTTCTCTTGATTTTGTCATTACTTCTTCTTCATCTATTTCTGCGAGTTTGTGGTTTTTCATAAGTACCTTCCCGTTGATTATTGTTGTATTTACCATGTGGTCTCTCATACCAAAAATGAGATGGTAAAAAGCATTTGAACTATTAAACGGAGTAGGAGGAAAATAATCAAGCATAACAATATCGGCAGAAGCGCCTTCTTTGATTATTCCGACAGGCCTTGCAAAGAATTTTGCAAAGATTTTTCTGTTATTCTTAAACAGCATTTGTTGGATTTCATTTCCTCCGACGCGCGGATCTTTATTGTGAAGTTTTGGTAAAATATAAGCGACCTTTGCGGATTCAAACATTGATGGAGTATAGCCATCTGTTCCGAGCCCTGTAAGTATTCCTTTTTCGAAAAACTTTAATACCGGCGTAACGCCTACGGCGTTATTCATGTTGGACTGAGGATTGTGTATTACCATCGTATTTGTATTTTTCAGGATATCCATTTCGTTTTCATCAATATGTACGCAGTGGATTGCAAGAGTTTTGTCTCCCAGTATGCCAAAGTCGTTTAGCCGTTCTACGACTTTTTTCCCGCTTTTTTGCAGTGAATCTTCGACATCTTCTATTCCTTCTGCAACATGTATGTGAAATCCCGTATCAAGGTCTTCAACTGCTTTTTTACATTTTTCCAGTGTTTCATTGGAGAGCGTTAACGATGCGTGCATGCCAAAGGTTGTTGCAGTGAGTGTACTGGATGTATCTGTATATTTCTTTTTTCGGATATAACGCACATTTTCATTGATTGACGCATCTCTTAGCTCCTTTCCGCACCTGTCCGATGTTTCATAACAGAGAGCGGAACGGACTCCGGCATCAATTGCTGCTTTTTCTAATATATCAAGGCTTCCGTCCACAAATCCAAAAGAGGCGTGATGATCCAAAATTCCTGTGGTTCCAACCTTTATTCCTTCGATAAGAGGGACAAGGGCGCTGTAATAAAGTTCTTCTTCTGTTGTTAAATTTTTGTCCAGTTTCCACCAGAGTTTTTCAAGAATTTCTTTGAAGTTTTTGGGCGGTGCACCTTCTAATCCCATACCTCTTGCAAAAGTGCTGTACAGATGCATATGTGTGTTAAGAAAGCCGGGCATAACAAGACGATGTTCTGCATTCAGGAATTCTGCCTCGGGATATTTTTGTCGCAGTTCTTCTGTTTCTCCGATTTCTTTGATTATTCCATTATCTATGAGGATTGCTCCGTTTGTAATAAATCTGTCATTTTCGTCTAATGTCAGTATTGAACCATTTCCTATGATTTTCATATTTTCTCCTTTGTTCATATTATATGTATTTTTGTATTTTCCTGTCAAGTGTAGCGAAAAGAAAAATTGAATGTCTTAATGAAAAAAGGAATTGCCGGATGTATGCTTTAGAATTTTAAAAAGGGAAAGCATTGTGCTTTCCCTTTTTTTATATTTTATGTATATTTTATATTTACGGCAGAAGGTCGTTTTCGAAATAATCACCAATTGTTGGCTTGTCGTTAGTACAATTTATAACGGCATAATCAAAAGCTTCTTCCACAGTTACTTGCTTTGGTTCATTCAGCACCTCATCACCGTTATAATCGTGAATATTAGCATATCCCAAAAGTATTCCTTCTTCAGCGAAATAGTATGTGAACTCTCCATTTTCTAAAGCGCTGAGCTCGTAAGAAAATCCTGATTCAGTGCTTGCCATTGCAATTACTCTTCCCTCTGCTTTAAGGTCTTTCTTCATTCCCCCGGCAAGACAACTATCGAATATTAAGATGATTCGTGATGTGGCAAATCCAGCAAAAGCATCTCTTAACTCGCCGTCCCAGATAGGAACTATTTCGTTGCCATTATGTACGACAATAGATTCATCAACCTTTTCTTTGTCGCCGTCGTCCGCAAAACCTCTCATCCCGTGTCCACTGAAAAAGAATACAATTTCATCATCTACTGTTGCTTTGCTTTGAAGTTCGCTAATTGCGGTGAGGATGTTCGCCCTTGTTGCATTTTTTGCTCCTTCTCCCTCTTCATCAATAAAGGTCTGGATATTTTCTTTGGCGAAACTGTAAGAAGTAATCAAAGCATTCTCCATGTCTCTTGCATCATTATCGCAATACTGTAGGTCATTTGCTGTTCCGGGATAGTCAGATATTCCAATGATAATGGCGTATCGTATCCCAGTTGCCTCAGTACCCAAAATACCCGTTGCTCTACTTTTACTTTTGCCTTTCTTGTCCCTTCCAGGCGATTGAATTGGAGCGCCACCCGGCCCCTTTACAGAAATTTTTTTAACAAGCACAACATTAACTGCCTGTACTGGTTT
>JAUXIC010000061.1 GCA_030621215.1 Caldisericota bacterium | reverse complement strand
ATTTTTCAAAACAATATACTATAAAGGCAAAAAGAGAAGGGAAGCAAAATATTTTGCTTCCCTTCTCTTTTTGCCTTTATAGTATATTGTTTTGAAAAATAAAATATTACGCGTATAATTTAGCTATGAAAAACAACCGGAAAATAAAGAAAATTATTGTATTCATTATATTGCTTATCATTCTTACAAGCGTTGCGCCTATAAGTAAAAGCGTAGCCAGAACTATCGTGGTGAATAAAGCATACCGCCTTTTATTTGTCATGGAGGACAGCGAAATTCAGCAGGTTATTCCCGTTTGCATCGGAAAAGGCGGAGAAAGTGAAACGCCAACCGGCACATTTGCAATTATCAATATTATCCATAATCCAAACTGGTATTTCGAGGGAAAAACATACAAACCGTATGTAGAAGACAAGGAAAACGGCCTTGGCATTTGCTGGATGGGAATTTCTCTTTCAGGATACGGCCTTCACGGCACAAACGAACCGCTTTCTCCGGGAAAGAATTTATCCCACGGCTGTGTAAGAATGAACAACAGCGATGTAGAAAAACTTTCTAAAATTTCCTTTGTAGGAGAAAGCGTAGAAATCAGGGAAGGCGAAAATGACATAATAGCAAAACACCTCGAGGGGATACATATTCTTTATAACATAGAAAATATTTTAGGAGAGTCAAAATGAATAAAAGCAAACTTTTAGGCGTCGCATTTTTACTCATTGCAATAGCATTTGCTGCGTGGCTTTTTTCAACCACCAGCGCAAGAACCACTGGAGCAACCATAATGGGCTTTATTATACTCGTGCTTCTTCCTGCAATCATCGGAGCTTATATTTTTATACAGGGCGGGAGAGAAGAAAAAGAAACAACAAAAGTAGTTGCCGAACAGAAAATACTAAATGCAGTTGAAACAAGAGGCACCGTAATGATAAACAATCTCATAGTAGAAACAGGGTTAACAAGAGATATATTTAGAAATTATCTTGAAGACCTTGTAGGGAAAGGGCTGTTTACGGGATATGTAAATTGGAAAGAAGGAAAACTTGTTTCAAAAGATATGTCAAAGATGGATATGCATAAATGCCCGAACTGTGGCGGCGAGCTTGAGCTTGCAGGAAAAGGCGTTGTAAGATGCCCATTCTGCGGTACAGAAATCTTCCTGAAATAAAAGATGATGATTGTTCAATTCAACGGGAAAAAACCAAAAATAGATAAAACTGCTTTCATCGCAGAAACCGCAGTAATTATTGGAGATGTAACAATTGAGAAATATGCAAGTATATGGTACGGCGTTGTTTTGCGCGGAGACACCGCACCAATCCATATTGGCAAAGGAACAAACATACAGGACAATACAGTAGTTCACATAGATAATGATACACCTTGCATTATAAAGGATTACGTAACCGTCGGGCACAGCGCAGTCATACATGCTGCAGTAATAGAAAAAGATTGTCTCGTTGGGATGGGAGGAACGGTACTTTCCGGCGCTCACATTGAAGAAGAATCAATTATCGGGGCAAATGCACTGGTTGCAGAAAACAAGAAAATACAAAAAGGAAGTCTCGCTGTTGGCGTCCCTGCAAAGGTTGTGCGCCCGCTCACAGAAGAAGAGAGAAAATCAATCCATAAACACGCAGTTGATTACGTAAAGCTTGCTGAAACTTATAAAAAATAAACAGGCAACAATTTCTCACTTACAAAATATCCTGCGGCAAATAATTAAATTGCTCTAAAAAATCTCTTATTAATCTGTCTTATCCTCATTTATCTCAAAATATGTTTTCACTAAAAATTTAATTTTCCTTGACCGCCAGATAAAAATGATATATAATATTATGTAAAGTTTGATTAAGTTTCGGTACAAATAAAACTACTGCCTGGCACGGGTATAGAATTACAAAAATCTGTTGAAAAAATAGTATCTCTGAATAATAGAGATGCTATGAACAGATAAATGAACATGAATATTTTTACGGGGCAGACACGGCATATTTAAAAGCAGAAAAATTCTCAAAGAAGCATGAGATAAGCCTGAAGGAAAGCATTGGACATTTTAAGGACAACCATCTTCAGATGGAAGGAACTATTAATTAAGGAGGTGGCGCAATGAAAACAATAAAGGTAGGCATTGTTGGCATCGGCAACTGTGCAAGCTCTTTAATCCAGGGAATCCATTACTACAGAAATAAAAATTCAGCGGATGCAATAGGGCTGATGCATTGGGACATTGGAGGCTACAAACCGTCTGATATAGAAATTGTAGCCGCTATCGACATTGACAAAAGAAAGGTAGACAAAGATTTAAGTGAAGCAATGTTTGCCAAACCAAACTGTACAAAAATCTTCTGTAAAGATATTCCCGAAACAGGAGTAAAAGTAGCAATGGGAAAAGTTTTAGACGGTGTTGCTCCGCATATGAAGAACTACCCGGAAGACCAGACTTTTGTTGTGTCAGATAAAAAAGAAGCGGAAGAAGAAGATATAGTACGCCTGTTAAAAGAAAGTGGAGCAGAAATCCTGATGAATTATGTCCCTGTGGGTTCAGAAAAGGCAGCAAAATTTTATGCAGAGTGCGCGCTAAAAGCAAATATTGCCCTTATCAACTGTATGCCCGTATTTATTGCATCTACTCAGGAATTCGCAGAGAAATTCAGGGAAAAAAATCTTCCCCTCACAGGCGATGACGTTAAATCACAACTTGGAGCAACAATTACGCATAGAATCCTGGCGCAGATGTTTCAGGACAGGGGAGTAAAATTAGAAAGAACATATCAGCTCAATACAGGAGGAAATACAGATTTTTTGAATATGCTCTCCCAGGAAAGATTGAAAACAAAGAGAATATCTAAAACAGAGGCAGTGCAATCTGTCTTAGATATACCCTTAGACCCGGGCAACATCCACATCGGCCCTTCTGATTACGTGCCCTGGCAAAAAGATAATAAAATCTGTTTCATAAGAATAGAGGGCAAACTTTTCGGCGGAGTTCCAATGTATATGGATTTAAGACTTGATGTAGAGGATTCGCCAAATTCCGGTGGCTGCACAATTGACGCAATCCGATGCACAAAGTTAGCGTTGGAAAGAAAGACAGGAGGCATACTCACGTCAATCTCCGCATACACAATGAAACATCCTCCAAAACAGTTCCCTGATGAAAAAGCAAAAGAAATGGTAGAAGAGTTCATCCAGGGAAAACGCGAAAGGTAACAGGTGAAAGCGTTAATTATTGCCGGAGGAAGGGGCAGCAGGCTCAAAGATTTTACCGGTAACGAGCCAAAGCCCCTTGCCCGGCTTTTAGGGCTCTCCCTTATAGAAAGAGTTATTTTAACCGCGAAAGAAGCAGGCATCACTGAATTTGTAATCGTCACGGGATACCTTTCCGAAAAGATAAAAACAAAACTTGGAGACGGAGAGAAATACAGCGTTAAAATAAATTACACAGAAAACAAAGAATGGGAAAAAGGAAACGGCATCTCCGTACTTAAAGGCAAAGGCCTTACAGATGAAAAGTTTGTGCTGCTTATGTCGGATCACATATTTGAATCTGATGCACTGAAGAGATTGCTCAAGGCAAAGTTACCCGGTAATGAATGCATTTTAGTTGTTGACAGGACGCCAAAAAAACATATTGACCTAAGTGACGCTACAAAAGTAAAAATAGAAAACAATAAAATAACAGATATCGGCAAAAAAATAAAAGATTATAACGGCATCGACTGCGGTATGTTTTTGTGCGGTCAGTCCCTTTTCGGAGCGCTCAGGGAAAGCATTAAAAATGGAGACGAAACACTCTCCGGCGGAATCCGCATCTTATCAAAAAAGGGGAAAATGAAGCCCTTTGATATAAAAGAAAATTTCTGGATTGATATCGATACAAAAGAAGATTTCAGAGAAGCTGAAAAAATTCTATGCAAAAATTTAACAAAGTTAACAGACGGGCCTGTATCAAAGTTTTTAAACAGGCCTCTCTCCATTAGAATTTCAAAACTCCTCGCAAAAACGAAACTCACGCCAAATTCAATTTCCTTTTCAAGTTTTATTTTATGTCTTCTTTCCTCGTATTTTTTTTCACTTGGCAGTTACATTTATATTGCAATCGGGGGGCTTCTGTCTCAATCCGCTTCAGTCATTGACGGCTGCGACGGCGAAGTGGCAAGGTTAAAATTTCAGCAGACAGAATACGGGGCATGGTTCGATGCAGTGCTGGACAGATATGCAGACGCCCTGATTATTTTGGGGATGACATACGGATACTGGAAATTGCACGGCAACACGGCAATATGGATTATAGGGTTTATTGCCCTTGCCGGGAGCTTTATGAACAGCTACACGGCAACCAAATATGATTCCATTTTCAAAAAGAGAAAGAAAAAACCAAAAATAAGAATTGGAAGAGATGTAAGGCTCTTTTTAATTATGACAGGCGCACTGCTGAACCAAATTTTTTTCACGCTGATTATCCTCGGCGTTATAACAAACGCTGAAGCAATAAGAAGACTATTTGTCTTAAGAAAGGCCTGAAAATGTCCTAAAAACACTGTGTTTATGCCAAACTGCATGAGACACGCATAAAGTGCCCAAATTTAACGATATTTAAGGAAAAGGTATATTAAGGCGAAAAACCATTTCTATAACGCTTAAAATGGCTTAAAACGGCAATAAATATCCCTGCGTTTAACAGTGTTTCTTGGGGGGGTACGAAGGAATGCGGGTTTCTTTAACCTCTCATTTTTAAGGGCATCCTCAAAAAACCCTTTATTTAAGCCAAAGTCATTTTTAATTTAATGCCAGGGGAATGTTTAATCTTTAAAAACTGTTAAAATACGGCATAAGTTCGTAAAAATGCAGTGTTTATCAGTGTTTTTAAGCAGAGGGGACGAATTTCCCTCTAACTTTATTCGAGG
>JAUXIC010000030.1 GCA_030621215.1 Caldisericota bacterium | reverse complement strand
TGGGAAAAGGAACACGCACACCGTAATATAAGTAATCCTCCTTTAAAAAGATTACATAAGGGAAGCCCAGAGCTTCCCTTATTGATTTAAATCATATACAGCCGGCATCCAGCGATATCAAATCAATACCTTAATTGACATTTAGTTTAACTATGCTAAAATTTTCGTTAATATGGATACAATAAGAACAGGTAATAGTTTATACGCAAACTCTAATTTTTTAGATTTCATGACAATCAATCGTTTAAAATAAGGAATTGCTGAAATTAAGAAACGGCAAAACTAAAAGTCATCTGTTTAAGCTATGCACCAAACCGAAAGGAGGAGTAAATGATTCTCATTGAGAAAGGAACAATCTTTACGGTAACAAAAGGCATTATAAAAAATGGAAATATCCTGATTGGCGACAACGGACGCATCAAAAAAATCTCAAAAGACAAGATCGATGCCAAAGCGAAAAAGATAAATGCAAAAGGAAAGCTTGTATTTCCCGGGTTTATTGACGCACACACGCATCTTGGGCTTTATGCGCTCGAGGGAGGGGTGGAAAGTATGGATGGAAACGAAATGACAAATCCATCAACCCCCGGCATGCGTGCAATTGACGCGATAAATCCGGATGACCCCGCCTTTAAGGATGCGCTTTCAGCAGGCATCACAATGATATTCACGGGCCCGGGTTCAGGAAATGTAATAGGCGGGCAAAGCGTGATTATAAGGCCATTTGGAAAAACAGTAGAAGAGATGGTCGTCAAAAACCCTGCAGGGGTAAAATGCGCATTTGGCGAAAACCCTAAACGCGTTTACACGGAAAAACACCAACTTCCCACAACAAGAATGGGTACAGCAAGAGTATTCAGAGAAACGCTTGCCAAAGCAAAAGAATATGCAGAAAAGAAAAATACAAAGAAAAAACCACCCTTCAACCTGGACATGGAAGCCCTGCTTCCTGTAATGCAGCATAAACTCCCACTCAGAATCCACTCACACAGGGCTGACGATATCCTCACGGCAGTGCGGATTGCAAAACACGAATTCGGATTGGACCTTGTCATCGAGCACGGCACAGATGCAGCAAGGATAAGAGAAGTATTAGCAAAGGAAAAAGTGCCTGTCGTAGCAGGTCCTTTACTTGACATCTCTCCAAAAGTAGAAACAAGCTCCTCTTCATTTTCAACTCCCGCCCTTCTGGATAAAGCAGGTGTCCTTACAGCATTAATGACAGACCACCCCATTATCCCTATACAGTGCCTGCCTCTCCAAGCAGGACTGGTTGCGTACCACGGGTCAGCAGGAGAAGAAAACGCCTTAAAAATGATAACAATCAATCCGGCACGCATACTGAAAATTAATAAAGAGTACGGAAGCTTAGAAGAAGGCAAAGTGGCAGATTTATCCATCTATTCAAAACATCCCTTTAGTTCAACAGCCAAAGCAGAGTTAGTTATTGCAAATGGAAATATAGTCTATGAGAGGTGACAAAATGTATAAAATTATAGCAGAAAAAATATTTGACGGCAGAAAGATCATTGAAAACGCAACGATTCTCTTTGACGAAAGCGGCATCAGATACGTAGGAAAAGATAATAAAGAAAAAGCAGAAAACACGTTCAGAGCAAAGTTTGCAACACCAGGATTTATTGACATCTCTTCCGGCATTGGCCTTAAGGAAGAATCTTTGGGACGAATAGAGGGGAATGACTTAAACGAAGAGGTAAATCCAATAACGCCAGAACTTCTTGCATTAGACGGCATTAACCCGTACGATGAAAGTTTTCCTAAAACTGCGAATGGAGGCGTCACCGCAAGTCTTATTTTGCCGGGCCTTTCAAATAATATTGGAGGAAGAGGGGCAATTATACACAGCACAGGCAACACAGTAAAAGATATGACCATCAAATCACCTTTTGGCATGCGCTTTTCCGTTAACAGCATCCCGAAATCTATCTACCTCCCGCAAAAGAAAATGCCGATGACAAGAATGGGCAGTGCATATCTAATAAGAGAAGCGCTTTACAAAACAAAAGAATATGGAGAAAAGAAAAAGAAACAATTTTCCATGCAGGAAGAATCTCTTCTCCCCGTTTTGGAAGGCAAACAAAAAGCATTTTTTGCCGCACTCCGTGCAGACGATATCGCGACAAGCATTAGAATAACAAAAGAATTTAACCTGAATACAATAATAACTTTTGCAATCGAAAGCGACCTTGTGCTGGATATTATCAAAGAAAATAAAATACCTGTTGCATTTGGCCCTGTTATATTGTCGCGCTTTGGAAGAGAATTAAAACATCTTTCACCAAAAGTTCCTGCAACGCTTATAGAAAATGGCATTGCAACAGCCATTATATCAGGACATCCATTGTACCCCGCTGAATTCCTCCGCATTCAGCTTGGCCTTATTATTGCTGAAGGGATAAGTACAGAAAAAGCACTGGCAGCAGTCACGTCAGTCCCTGCAAAAATGCTGGGAATGAAAAACTACGGAACAATTAAAAAAGGAGCAATATCAGACCTTGTTTTGTTCGATGGAGATCCGTGGGAAACAAAAACCGCAATAAAAAATGTATTCATAAATGGAAAATTAATACAATAAATTAGGGGGCAGAGGATGTTTTCCCTCTGCTTCTCCCCCTTTCTTTTGCGGCTTTGACAAGTGCGTGCTTAAACATAGCGGGAGCAAAAAGGTCTGTAATAATGATAACACCAATGGTTATCACCTTTATTATGCCGCCAATCTGAGGAAATGTGCTTTCGATAATCAAAACCAGAACAAGAGAAAGACCTGACTGGTTAATTAAGCCGACCGAACCATATTTCTTTATAATGGTGTCTTTTGTCCCGACTATCAATCCGAGTTCCGTGAAAAGCCATTTTACGCCGATAAGTATTAAAACGATCGGAATAACTTTAATTATAGCATGGACATCCGTCAGCGCATGGACAAGCGCAAAAAAGAGCAGATAAATAGCGGGGGAAATTTTATCCAGAACCTTCTGGAATTCTTCTCCTGCAAATGTAAAATTCTGGATAAAAAACCCTGTAATAATGCTGACAAGCAATGGGTCAATATGAATGAAGCGGAATTGAGAAACAAGAAAGGCAAGAATAAATATAAAAACTGACAGTTCAACATTTACATGCCTCATATACAAAGCAACTAATCCGCCAACAACTACGCCCACTGCCAGAGACCCTATTAACTCAACAATACTTAAGACGACAGAAGAACCTTCCCCGCCGAAAAGAGAAATAAGCATCGCAAAAAGCAAAATGACAATAATATCTTTTAAAATGGCAATGGCAAGGATTGTATCCCCCATCTCCGTAGTCTTGACGCCACTTTCTTTTATCACGGCAATAGTGGAAAGAGGAGATTTTAAAATAAGGAGTATCCCCAGCAAAATCGCGGCTTTGAGAGGCGTTTCAAGTGAAATTCTCTGGAAAAACAAAAGAGAGGCGGTAAACACTCCTATGAAAGTAATACATGCAACAGATAGAGTAAGCTTTATAATATCCCTGCCGTGTTTTTTAAGGAACGACATTTTCATTTCCATCCCTGACTGTATAGCAATAAAAACAAGGGCAATTTCAGTGATAAAAGTTAAGCTTTCCAATGGTTCAAGATTCATAAGACCGACGAAAGAATAAGGAGAAAGGATAAGTCCCGCTATAAGATATCCTGAAATAGCGGGGAATTGCAGTAATTCAAAAAATTTTCCCAAAAAAAATCCTATAATGACAATGAAAGCCAAAGAAAGTACTATATCAACCATAACAGATGGAGGTGCTGCAATTCTTCTCACCAAAAACAACAGAAAAGTAAAAAATGCCGATAGTATTAAGTATACCATTTCCCACCTCTGAAAATAAGTTCAAAAACAACGAGCAAAATAAAATACGAAATCGCCGTAAATGTAATAATGTAGGGCGCCTGGGTTTCTATTGAAAGCGCTATGCCCAATGCGCCAATGGGAATAAAAAATATGTTTTTCCTTTTAAACAGAAAGAAAGTAAAAAGGAATCTGATAAAAATATGCACAATTAGAAATGCAAAAATTACAATACTGCCTAACTGAAAGAATAAACCTGAAGAAAACAAAAGCGATAAAAATAATGGCTGTTCAATTCTCCCTACCATCGCTGAAGAATAACGGGGCTTAGAAAAAAAAGCTACAACAAAGCCCATAAAAAAAGCGGAAAGAATAATCGAAGTATTAAACATCTGCGAAAGAGAAGCGATAAGGAGTAAAAAACCAAAGAAAAGGATATATATTTCCATTTTTTCCAAAATGCGCTCGAAAGGAATAATTAAAAACCCAGCCAACCCCAAAACAACAGACAGCAAAACTCCTTTAAAACCATACATAACAACAGTATAATATATCAAAACCAGCACAATGCTCAATTCGCCGGCAATGACAGGCCTTTTGCCCTTCTTAATACTAAAAAGTATGCTTGAAGAAGGAATTGAAAATATTGCAGAAAGAGGAATAGCTATATCCACTGGATAAAAAAAATGCAAAACAAAAAAAAGAATAAAAAAGTTTAAAGAAGCTAAAAACCCATAAAGAAACGATTTAGCCCTGATTTCCTTTAATATTCCCTTCTCAAACTGAATGCCAAAACCAAATCCGGCAAATGCAAGAGCAAGAATAAAAAGTGGGGAAAGAGTGGTTAAAAAATCTCTCCCGGAAAAAACAAAAGAAAGGATAACGCCAAGTATAAAAATTTCCAGCCCGGCAAAACGGAAAAACCCTCTTTTTTTCTCAAAAACAACACGGGCAGAGAAAAAAGACACAGCAATAACAAAAAGAATAACAGCAAAATACTCCTTCATTTCACCTATCTCCCGATCTCAAATTATTTAAACTCCTCCCACGCACTCTTTCAAATCTTCCCTCATATACGCATAAAACATTCCCTCTGTGTTGCGATAAAGAGAGATATCTCCCGTCTTATCCAGAGCAATAAGCCCTGCTTTACCATTTATGACATCGAGGTCTTTTATAGCTTGTGCAACGGCTTTATTTAGGCCCATTTCCCCAAGGTAAAATCCTATTCTCACTGAAAGCACAAGGCGCATAATGTCTTCGCCAATGCCTGTCGCAACAGCCCCAAAAGAATCATTTGCATAAAATCCTGAGCCAACAAGCGGCGAATCTCCCACTCTTCCCAGATGTTTAAATGGCACACCACCCGTAGAAACAGCAACCGCAATCTTCCCCTCTTCGTCCAATGCTACTGCCCCTACCGTATCGCCAAACAGCGTTTTTTCATGAAGATTTACGGTGCGCTCTGTAAGAAAATATTGCAACGGTTCAAACTGCACTGCCATTTCCTTTGCAAATGCCTCAGCGCCTTCACCTGTCAAAAAATTATGGCGGGATTTTTCCATAACAAAACGTGCGAGTTCAGCAGGATTTTTTACGCAAGTCACAGCGGAAACTGCCCCCATATTTAATGTGCTCCCATCCATTATGCCTGCATCCATCTCCACATTTCCTTTCTCGTTGAGGTAAGAACCTCTGCCTGCGTCAAACAAAGGGTGGTCTTCAAGAACTTTTACTGCCGCTACAACAGCGTCAATAGAACTTTTTCCATTTTTTAGGACAGAAAAACCAGTGGAGCACGCATTTTTGCATGCATCCACACAAACAGGAACTTCTTCTTCAGATCTGATATCGCCTGCCCCACCATGCACAATAATTCTTAGCATCTTATGCCTTCCTTTTTTTGCTTAATAATACCAAAAAGATGGATTTGGTCAAAATGCAGTAAAAAAGTAATATATTGTTGACAATAATGAATAAATCTGTATATTGTATTAGCAGTGGGGCTATAGCTCAGTTGGGAGAGTGCCTCCTTGGCGTGGAGGAGGTCAGGGGTTCAAATCCCCTTAGCTCCACCAGTTTTTTATTTTTACAGAGGGAAGATGGAAAAAAAATACAAATACTCGGAAATTCAACAAAAATGGCAAAAATACTGGGAAGAAAATAATTTTTACAGAGCGGAAGATTTCGCAGAAAAGCCAAAATACTACATTATGGTAATGTACCCGTACCCGTCAGGTTCTGGCCTCCATGTAGGCCACTGCAGAAATTATATCCCGGGAGATGTAGTAGCCAGATACAAAAGAATGAAAGGTTTTAACGTGCTAAATCCAATTGGATATGATGCATTTGGTTTGCCTACCGAAAACTACGCGATAGAAAAAGGTGTACCGCCACAAGAAAGTACAAAAAGAAATATAGAAATATTCAGGCAACAGCTAAAAAATCTTGGCGTTTCTTACGACTGGACAAGAGAAATAAACACCTCGTCTCCTGAATATTATAAATGGACGGAATGGTTTTTCCTTCTTTTGTACAAACGGGGCCTTGCATACAAAGATTACAGCACCCAATGGTGGTGTCCGCACTGCAAAACAGTACTTGCCAACGAACAACTCATAGACGGGAAATGCTGGCGCTGTGATACACCCGTTGTAAAAAAAAGGCTGGCAGAATGGTTTTTTAAAATTACAGAATATGCCGACGCATTAGAAAAAGATTTGGAAACAATTGACTGGCCTGAAAAAATCAAGTCAATGCAAAAAAACTGGATCGGCAAAAGCAAAGGCGTAGAAATAAACTTCAAGGCAGCAGCCCCTGATGGTACTGAATACGATATCCCCGTTTTTACCACACGGATAGACACAGTCTTCGGCGTCACGTTCATCGTTGTTGCACCCGAACATCCACTTGCAGAAACGCTCACAACAGAAAAAAACAGAAAAAAAGTTTTTGACTACATCAAAAAAGCAGAAAGCGAAAAAGAAATAGACCGCTTATCCACAGAAAAAGAAAAGACTGGCATATTTACAGGTTCACACGCTATAAATACGTTAACTAATGAGAAAGTGCCCGTTTTTATAGGCGATTACGTTGTTGGAACATACGGGACCGGCGCAGTAATGGGCGTCCCCGCACATGACCAGAGAGATTTTGTTTTTGCCAAAAAGTATAAATTGCCAATAAAACAGGTAATAAGCCTTGATGGAAAAGAACACGAGCTAACTGAAGCATATACAGAAGACGGCATTTTGATAAATTCAGGAGCATTCAGCAGATTAGAGAGCGAGGAATCAAGAGAGAAGCTTGCAACACACATTGAAAAAAATCATTCAGGGAAAGCAGTCACCAGATACCATATCAGGGACTGGCTGATATCCAGACAGAGGTACTGGGGCGCCCCAATACCTGTTATCCATTGTGAGAAACATGGAATAGTACCAGTGCCAGAAGAGGACTTGCCCGTCCTTCTCCCGGATAAAGTAGATTTCACGCCAAGAGACACAGGAGAATCTCCACTTGCCAACAATCCTGGCTTTGTAAACACTACCTGCCCGCTATGTGGAGAACCAGCAAAAAGAGAAACGGACACACAAGACGGCTTTGCCTGTTCTTCGTGGTACTATCTCCGCTATATTGATCCTCGCAACGACAAAGCTCCTTTTGATCGCAAAAAAAGTGATTATTGGCTGCCCGTTGATCTCTACATTGGCGGTGCGGAACATGCCGTAATGCACCTCCTCTATTCGCGCTTTTTCGCAAAAGTAATGTATGACGCAGGACTTGCCGGCGTTAGCGAACCATTTAAAAAACTGCTGAATCAGGGAATGATACTGGGAACAGACCATCAGAAGATGAGTAAATCAAAAGGAAACGTGGTAAATCCAGACGATGTGATAAAACAGTACGGCGCAGATACGCTGCGCATGTACATTTTATTTATGGGCCCTTTTGACCAGGATGCTATATGGAGCGTAGAAACAATAAACGGGACGCACAGGTTTATAAAAAAATTATGGACATTATTTACCAGTGCAATAGAAGAAAGAAAAACAAAAGTTACACTCGGAGAAGAAAAAGAAATAAATGCAATGACTGATAAAATGATCCAAAAAATTACAGGCCAGATCGAGAACTACAAATTCAACACAATAGTAAGCAGTTTTATGGAATGGCTCAATTTCCTCAATAAATCCGTCCGCGAAATACCAGACATCATAAAAACAGACGCATTTACGGAAACAATGGAAGTATTTATCAAAATGCTTGCGCCAATTACCCCGCACATAGCAGATGAACTGTGGAGCAAACTGGGGCATACAGAGAGCGTACATCAACAACAATGGCCAGAGGCAAAAGGCATTTATAAAGAAGAAAAGGTAGGCATTGTCCTGGAAATAAACGGAAAAGTAAGAGATAAGATTGAAATAGAAAAAGACACAGATGAACAAACTGTAAAAGAAATTGCACTGGACAGAGAAAAAATTAAAAAAGCAACATCAAAAGGAACAATTTTAAAGATAATATATGTTAAAAACAAATTGATTAACATTGTATTAAAAAAATAATTCATTATAATAACAAGACTGCAAAAGTTATAAAATAGAAAAAGGAGTTGAGAGTAATGGCAAATCCCAAGAAAAAAACAACAAAAAGTAAAAAGGGAATGAGACAGTGGAAAGAAAAGATTAAACCACCCAATTTGGGTGAGTGTCCTCACTGCCACAATCTTATTCTTTCTCATCATGTCTGCCCGTATTGCGGATATTACGATGGAAAACCTGTTGTTGCAATGAAAACAAAAAAAGAGAAGAAACCAACGACTTAATATGCATATTGCATTAGATGGCATGGGGGGAGATTATGCCCCTCATGAAACAGTAAAGGGAGCAATAGAAGCTCTAAAAGAATTAAAAGATATTCACATCATCATAACCGGTGATAAGAGTTTAATTCAAAAAGAACTGCTTAAATATCCCTCAAACCTGAAAGACAGGATATCTGTATATCCTACAACACAGATTGTTACGATGCATGACCACCCAAAAGATGCGCTTCTTACAAAAAAAGATTCATCTCTGTACAAAGCAATAGAACTCGTAAAAAACAAAGAGGCAGTAGGAATTGTCAGCGCAGGGAATACCGGAGCGCAAATGGCTATTTCGCTATTTGTGCTGGGCAGAATAAAAGGAATAATGCGCCCTGCAATCGCGGTGCCTATGCCCTTTCCACGTTCAATGGGCCTGCTGGTAGATGCCGGAGCAAATACTGACTGTAATGCAAAACAACTTGTCCAGTTTGCTCTCATGGGGAAAGTATACCTCGAAAACACACTAAAAAGAAAAGTAACCATAGGACTTTTGAATATAGGAACCGAGGAAGAGAAAGGATCAAAGCTCACACAAGAAGCTTATCAGTCACTTAAAAACATGTTTGAAGAATTTAAAGGCCATATAGAAGGGGACAAAATACTAACAGGAGAGGTAGATATAATAGTCGCAGACGGCTTTACCGGCAATATAGCACTAAAAACAATAGAAGGCACAGCCGAGCGCATTGTCAGCGCATTAAAAGCAGAAATCAAAAAAAGCAATCTCGCAGCCCTGGGAGCATTATTTATGAAAAATGCAATAAAAACCCTATTCAAACAACTCGATTACGAAACATTTGGCGGTTCACCACTTCTGGGAACAAATGGTATTTCTATCATTGCACATGGCCGCTCATCACACGTTGCAATAAAAAATGCCATTAAAATGTGTTACAAAATGGAAAAAGAAAAAATTATCGAAAAAACAATTCAACAGCTAAATCATGGAAATTTTGCATAAAACAATTAACACAAAACTTAGAATGCTTGAGAAATTTATAAGAAGAAGAATTCCTTTTTCGAAAAGAAAATTATTCATTATGGCAATTACTCATTCCTCGTTCAGCGGAGAATTTCCTGACTACCCGTCAAATGAAAGGCTTGAATTTTTGGGGGACACAGTACTATCACTTGCTGTTACACACTACCTCTTCAGCCACTACCCGTTTCTTCCAGAAGGCGAACTCAGCAAAAAACGAGCTTACATAGTGAGTGAAAAAGGCCTGTCAGAAAAAGCACTGTCGCTAAACATAGGAGACTTCCTGCTATTCGGAAAAGGAGAAGAAAGAAGCGGAGGCAAGTTCAAAAAAGCATTGCTTGCAGACGCCCTTGAATCGGTTATTGCAGCAATATTCATCGCATTCGGATTTGCTGAAGCAGAAAAATTCATTTTAAGAATACTAACGCCGGAATTAAAAGAGGTTAGAAACATAGAAACAACGGACCATAAAACACAACTGCAGGAAATCACTCAAAAAAAATTCCATACCACGCCTGAATACACAATAGTAAAAGAAACCGGCTCGCCGAGAAATAAAATGTTTTTTGCAAAAGTATCACTCAATGAAACCGTATTGGGATGGGGAAAAGGAAGCTCTAAAAAAGAAGCAGAAGAAAATGCAGCTAAAAAGGCGCTACAAAATGAAATTATTAAAAACGATCAAGAAAATATTTGAAAAAAACGATAGCAATTCCATTGAAAACATTGAAGAATTCATGCTTGAAAACAATTTTGGCGTGGAATTTACTGAAAATTTCATTGAAAAAATCAAAAAAGAAAGAGTTACAAGCGAGAATATAGAAGAAACGCTAAAAGAAAACATAAAAACCATTTTAAACAGCGCTGACCCGGAAATACATTTTGGTAACAGCATCCCATCCGTATTCCTCTTTGTCGGGACAAACGGCACAGGCAAAACAACAAGCATAGCAAAGCTGGCTCACCTCTACAAAAATCAGGGTAAAAAGGTAATGCTGGTCGCGGGAGATACATTCAGGGCAGCAGCAGCAAAACAATTAGAAATATGGGCAGACAAACTAAATGTCCCGATAGTAATGCAAAAAGAAGGAAGCGACCCGGGAGCAGTAGTATTCGACGGACTAAATAGCGCCGTAAGCAAAAACATAGATGTTCTGCTTATAGACAGCGCGGGGAGAGTAGAAACAAAGAAAAACCTGCTGAATGAACTCAAGAAAATAGAACGCATCATCGAAAAAAGAACCGGCCGCAAACCAGATGAAACACTGCTTGTGCTTGATGCATATACCGGGCAAAACGGTATCGCCCAAATTGAAGTATTCTCATCGATGGTGGACATTTCGGGCATAATACTTACAAAAATTGATGGCAGTTCCTCAGGGGGAATAATAATACCAATCATCCAGAAATACGGAATACCCGTAAAATTCATCTGCACGGGCGAAAGCATAGAAGATATAGAACAATTCAATACAGAAACATTTATTAAAATGCTTACTGGTTGACAAATCTGAATTTTTGTATATTATTTTTAAAAACAGGAGGCAAAAAAAATGAAACAAAAACCATTGACGCCAAAAGAGAAAAAAATACTTAAAAAAATACACATAAGAGAGCTTATGGATACATACCCGGGGCTCCTTACGGACAAAGAAAACAAAATTCTCTCTATGTTTACGCAAAAAAATGCAACTGGATCAAATATAGCGAGAAAGCTGAACATCTCGCGGCAGGCAGTGCACGACCACATAAGAAGAGCACTAACGCGCATGGAAAATTGCGAAAATAAAATAGGGAATATGGAAAAAAACAGAAAAACATCTATGCACATAGAAAAGATGAGAAAAATACTTGAAACAGTAGCAGAAAAAACGCCCAGGCAGAAAGAAGCACTGGAAGAAGCATTAAGCATACTGAAGAAAATAGAAAAAAACATATAAGGAAGTGATTGACCATCTTTGATAATTTAAAGACCAATTTACAAAGCGTTTTCAAAAAATTACGCAGCAAAGGAAAGCTCTCAAGCGAAGATGTAAAAAACAGTTTAAGGGAAATACGGGTTACTCTGCTCGAAGCAGACGTAAACTATAAAATTGTAAAAGAAATCGTAGATAACGTTGCAGAAGAAGCAAAGAAACAAAATATTGTGGAGAGTCTTACGCCTGCGGAACAAATTATCACAATCCTTTACAATGAAATTAAAAATGTTCTTGGCGACGCATCCCCTATTAATACTGCACCTAACAAAAGAAACCTTGTGATGCTTGTGGGCCTTCAGGGAAGCGGAAAAACAACAACAGCGGCAAAATTAGCCAGATTTTTAAAGGAACAGGGAAAACGCCCCCTTCTCATACCATTTGATTTTAAAAGGCCGGCTGCAATGGAACAGCTCGTAACGCTTGCAAAAAACAACGACCTTGAAGTGTTTGAAGAGATGACGGGCAGTCCTGTCCCTGTATTAAAAAAAGCGCTGGATTATATGGAAAACAACCAGTTTAATATAGGGATAATAGACAGCGCGGGAAGAAAAGAAATAGACAGAGAAACAATGGAAGAGTTAAGGACGGTAGCAAACACATTTTCCATAAACGAAATACTGCTTGTGTTTGACAGTACCATAGGACAAGGCGCACTTAAAATTGCAGAAGGATTTGAGCAATATGTCCCGCTTACGGGAGGTATCTTTACAAAATATGACAGCAGTGCAAAAGGAGGAAGTATCCTTTCATTTCGATATGTGACAGGAAAACCCGTAAAATTTATAGGAGTAGGCGAAAAAATAGACGACCTCGAAATATTTCACCCTGAAAGAGTGGTATCAAAAATCGTAGGGCGGGGAGACCTTGCAACACTCGCTGAAAAAGCAGAGCAGACAATATCGCAGGAGGAAGGCAAAGATTTATTTGAAAAAATACAGAATGACACTTTTGACCTAAATGATTACAAAAAGCAATTAGATGCAATCAAAAAAATGGGCGGATTTTCCAGCATTCTTTCGTCAATGCCCGTAATCCCCGGAATGAATTTAAATGCATTAAACGATGAAAAAATGCTTGTAAAAACAGAAGCAATTATAAACGGGATGACAAAAGAAGAGAAAGCAAATCCGGAAATTATAGATGGCTCAAGAAAAAAAAGGATAGCAAAAGGCTCAGGCGTAACAAACCACGAAATAAACGTGCTTCTAAAAAACTATACAATGTTCAAAAAATTTATGCAGGGCACAAAAAACGTAAAAAGTATTGACCAAATCCTTAAATTAAGGTAAAATGGTTGGCATAAAAAAGTTTACAAGGAGGTTCTATATTGACTGTAAAAATTAAATTATCCAGAGTAGGGGCAATTCATCGGGCATCCTACAGACTTATTGTTACTGATTCGCGTAGCGCGACGGATAGCAATTTTATTGAAATTGTCGGGTTCTGGAATCCTATTCCAGAAAAAGAAGAAATCCAGTTGAAGAAAGATCGTATTCTGGATTGGCTTAAAAAGGGTGCACAGCCTACTGATTCAGTAAAAAAAATTCTGGAAAGAGGCAACGTGTGGAAAGAGTTTATGGAATCCAAAAAAGGAGGCAGTAAATAATGAAAGAGTTAGTTGAAACTATTGTAAAAGCTTTAGTCGATGTACCAGAAGAAGTTATAATCACGGAAATCGCAGGAGACCAGGCAGTCATCTATGAAATCAAAGTATCAGATAAAGATATCGGCAAAGTTATTGGAAAACAGGGCAGAACAGCAAATGCACTGAGGGTAATTGTAAAAGCAGCCGCGAGTAAGATTGGAAAGAACGCGAGCGTTCAGATCAACTCAAAGCCTAAAGAAGAAGTAATGACAATATAGGAAGGAAAGCCCGATGAATACGCTCCGAATTAAACAGAATATTTTAGTAAAAGTAATTGTAACCGAAAAATTTAAAGAAGATTACAAAAAAGAATTAACTAAACAAATAGAAGCAGCTGAAAGCAAAGCAAAAGAGTTAAAATCGTCTCTTGCCAAACTTGTTATTGAAAGTGCAGGCATAAGAAATGCAAGCTACGTAGAATCCTTAAAAACACGTATAGAAGAGGAAAGAATGCTTCAGGAAGCATTAATGGGCGAACTGAAAGAAAAAGCCAAAGAAATAGATATACTGGAAATTGGTGCCATTTTCTCTTATACAATGCTGGAAGGAAACATGGAGATAAAAGAAGGCGATAATCTCTGGCAAAAAGTTACAGGTGCAGAAATAGTAATAAAAGACAACATTATTATCTCTATAAAAGAAAGTTAAGTATAAGCAAACAGATTTATAATAAAAGGGGAGCTTTTGCTCCCCTTTTATTATTTATATATCTCATTTTTTATCAATGCTTCCAGTAAATTTGACATCAAATCTAATAATGAAACGCAATTCTACGGGACAAACTGCCAAAAAGGGGCGCTGTTTGGTGCGGAAGGGGGGAGTTATGCTTGGTTCAGGGGATAGGAGTTCAACAGAATCTTTTGGCTTACGGCCTTTCTTGCCGGAGAGTATATCCCTCGGTATGACAAAAGATTCAAGGTTTCCTTCCCACTCCACTGTGAGTTTATCTTTTTCTGCAGTAATTCTTTTCACCAGCATATGCCAGAGCCTGCTTTTTTCTTCGCGGCCCATAAACGAGTACAGGGGTTTTATGCCCTTTAACTTTTTTGCGACCATTTTATAATCTACTTTTGTAATCTGGCTTACGAGCAGTCTTGCCCTCTGTTCTTGCAGCTGTTTCAACTGTTTCTCTATTTCGTCAAGTACAACATTATCGCTTTGTGCAAGTTTTACAA
>JAUXIC010000044.1 GCA_030621215.1 Caldisericota bacterium | reverse complement strand
TGTTTATGATGTCGCTGTAAAAAAATATAATATCTAAATCGATAATTCTTGGGCTCCACTGAATTTTTTTTGTTCTTCCCATCTTTTTTTCTATTTTTTGAAGCGTGCGCAACAGATCTTCTGCCGACAAATCCGTTTGTGCTTCTACAACACAGTTTAGAAATATCGGCTGGTTTTTATAGCCATACGGCATTGTTGAGTATACGGGGGATTTTTTGATAATGGTAATCTGGTTTGCTTCCATTTTTTTAATGGCGAACTCGATGTTTCTTTTTCTGTCTCCGAGATTTGTGCCGATTGCGATGAATACTCTATGCATTTTTTATTGCTTTTAGCATTTTTATCAAATCTTTATGCGGCATAATGTCGTGAACCCTTATGATGTTTGCATCTTTCAGCAGGCTGTACGCATTTGCCGCGGCAGAGCCGTAGAGCCTGTTTTCTACTGTTTTATCAAGCACGCTGCCGATAAATGATTTGCGTGAAACACCGAGAAGGACAGGCAGGTTAAAGATGCTGAATTCATCAGTATTTTTTATGATTTTCAGATTGTCTTCCAGTCTTTTTCCGAATCCAATGCCCGGGTCGATGATGATTTTTTTGATGCCTGTGTCTGTTAGTGTGTTTATTCTTTCGTCAAAGTATTCCAAAAGTTCTTTCATTACATCTTCATAGTGTGGGTTTTGCTGCATATTTTCGGGAGTGCCTTTTATGTGCATTACAACTACCGGGGCGTCAAACTCTCTTGCAATGTTTTGCATTTTCTCGTCAAAGCGTAGTCCGCTGATGTCGTTAATGATGTCTGCGCCGCTTTTAAGCGCTTCTTCCGCAACGGATGCTTTGTATGTGTCTATTGAAATGGGAATGTCCGGAAAATTTTTCCTGATTTCTTTTATTATTGGTATTGTTCTTTCCTTTTCTTCCTCTCCGCTTAATTTTTCTGCACCGGGGCGCGTGGATTCGCCCCCTATGTCTATGATGTCTGCTCCTTCCTGGATCATTGTCTCTGCGCGCTTTAATGCTTTTTCGATGTTGTTGTACAGGCCGCCGTCGGAAAAGGAATCAGGGGTGATATTCAGGATGCCCATGATGAATTTTTCTTTTTCAAAATCGAATGTTTTGTTTCTTATGTTGTACGCAGGGAGCTGTTTGGATGAGATGGTTTTCTGCACCAACTTCCTTATTTTGTCAAGTCCGAAGAACGGTTCGAATGCAAGCTTTTTCAGGACTATTTTATATGTGCGCTCTGTGCCTATCAGCAGGCAGTCCGTCGAGGATATTTTCCAGCTTACAACATCCCGGTGCACTGCTGCGTCTCCTCCCGCGCTGATAAATTCCTGCTTGAGGATATTTGCGCCTTTGGCATTGATATTGTGCAGTTTCAAGAGTATCAGGTTGCTTTTATCTTTGAATATGTCAAAAGCCCTTTCATCTACTCCGATTAACCTGAGCTCTGCTAAAAGTGATTCTTTTTTTATTTTTCTTGCAATCATTATCTTCCTTTGCTACGGGCTGTGTCTCTCATATCTGCAGCAAAAATATGTTTTAGGGCAGAGGGAAGGTGTGCTTTCCAGTTACCCCAGGAGTGTCCGTCATTCCACTCTTTGTAAAAAACTGCGGCTCCGCTTTTTTTGAATTTTTGTTTGTATTTTTTGTTCAGGTTAAGTATATTTAACGAACTGTTTACTTCTGTTTCGTATTTCCCGCTGTCCATATAGATGATTTTTTTGTCGAGGTTGCCAAAATCTGTTTCTTTTTCAAAGGGGAAAACGCCTGATTGTGAAATTACTCCGTTAAATATATCAGGGTGCTTAAGAAGGAGGGCAACGGATACAAAGCCTCCTAAAGAAGCACCGATGAGGTATTTTTTGCCGAATTTCATGTTTGCTTTTTTTTCTGCAAGCTGAATAGTATCTATGAGGAATTCTCCGTAGCATGAGTTAAGGGAGTACTCTTTTGGGCGGTTTTCTTTGCGTATATCGACAAACAGTGCGTATGTGCCTGGTATTTCTTCTTTGTGCATAAGGTAATCTAATGTATTTTGTGCAGCGCCAAATATAATGTATTCCAGGCCGTCCTGGAATATGAGAAGCGGAGATTTTTTGTTTGTTGTTTTATGCGGCTTGTAGAGGTAAATGTCACGCTTGTAATCGCAGTATTTGTTGCTTGCGATCGTATATTTTTTAACAGTTCCGTGAGGAATATTCTCTTGGAATTTTGTTGCAGTAGGATAATGAAAACGGGGCATGTGCAGTTCGGAACTAAAGCCAAAGCCACCTTCAGTTTTATTCGGGTTTAACGGATCCAGCAGTTCTTCTTTATCAACGACAAACTTGTAATCAAACCGTGCGTTCAAGGGGAATTCCTTTGTTATGGCCCATTCATTTTCTTTTATTTGAAACAAAGGTTCTTTTTTCCAGTTGTTAAAATCTCCTACGATGGACACTTTTTTTGCAGCTCCATTGTAAATAAATTTAACGCAGTTGTTTTTAATCTCCGGTATTTTATTTTCCATATTCCATTGTAATAAATTATAAAAAATTTTAAAATAGAGTATGCGGATAAAAATTATTGCGGTCGGCAAAATAAAAAAGGAGTACATAAAAAAAGGCGTATTGGATTATTCACAACGGATTGCCCACTACATTCCTTTTGAAATAGCTGAGGTAAAGGAGGAACACCTTGGCCGGTCTATCGACGCTGATGTTTTTAATGTTCTGCTTGATGAAAACGGGAAAGCGCTTACATCTACTGCATTTGCCCTTTTTATAGAAAAAATGATGATTTCCTCGGTGAAGGACATTGTGTTTTTTGTGGGAGGGGCAGAAGGATTTTCTGACGAGTTCCGTAAAAAAGCTCATTTTCTTCTTTCGCTTTCAAAGATGACTCTTCCCCACGAAGTGGCAAGAATGGTGCTTGTTGAGCAGATTTACCGCGCGTTTACCATTATAAGGGGAGAGAGGTACCATAAATAAATTTTGCTTAAATAATTAAAGCGATATGGAAGAAAAAGCCCTCATAAGAGGGCTTTAATTTGCTTTGTTTGGTTGACGCTTGCCTGAAGCAAAAAAATGGGCAGTGACGCTTTGATTATAATTCAGCGTTAATCTATTCCGGGGATTTTTGCTTTAATTTCAGCAAGTTCTGGATGTTTTTTTAATTCCTGCCTAAGACTTTCTTCTCTCAGTCTGTTTATGTATTGCGGGTCCTGGAATGAATAGCGGAAGTTTGTGTGTATGTCATATCTTTCCTCAGACAATGCTACCGTATCCTCTGTCATTACAAGTTCTTCGTCTGTCGGAATGACAAATATCTTTACTTTTGAGCCTTTGCCCGTGATATCTGTTTCTGCGTTTCTTGTGCGGGAAAGTGCATTTTTCTCCCGGTCAATTATCACGCCAAATTCTTCAAGTCCTTGGACCATCTTATTTCTGATTGTTGGACTCATTTCTCCTACGCCTGCAGTAAATACGATGGCATCGGTGTGTCCCAGCGCCGCCATATATGCGCCGATGTATTTTTTGCCCCTGTATCCTTCAATTTCGATGGCAAGTTTAGCGCGTTCGTCTCCTTTTTCTGCTGCAATTTCTATGTCTCTTCTGTCCGTGTATTTGCCAGTAATTCCTAAAACTCCGCTCTTTTTATTTAATATTTTATTCATTTCGCTTGCTGAGAGCCCTAATTTATCCATCATGTACAGGTCAATTCCAGCATCGTGGTCGCCTGCACGGGTTCCCATTACTGCTCCCTCTAAAGGCGTCAATCCCATGCTTGTGTCAAAGGAAACACCGTTTTTTACGGCATTAAAGCTTACACCGTTCCCAACGTGGGCTGATACGATGTTTGTTTCAAAGGGATCTTTTCCAAGAAGTACAGCGGCTCTTTTAGCAACATAAAGAAGCGAGGTCCCGTGGAAACCGTATCTTCTTACATGGTTTTTTTCGTACCATTCGTATGGAAGTGCATATATGTATGAAAAGTTTGGCATTGTCTGGTGCCATGCCGTGTCCATAATTGCCATATGCGGGATGTCTGGCATGAGCTGCTGTGCTGCCTCGATACCCATAATATTTGGAGGGTTGTGCAGCGGGGCAAGGTCTGCAAGTTCTTTGAATGTGTTCATTGCTTCGTCAGTAACGATGACAGATTTTTTGAATTTTTCTCCACCGTGTACTGCCCTGTGCCCTACTGCTTGTATTTGAGATACATTGTCAATAACTCCGTGTTCCGGGTGCACCAGCATTTCCATGATGAGTGCAATAGCTTCTTTGTGTGTGGGGCACTCTTTTTCTACCTTTACTTTTTCTTTGCCCATAACCTCATGGTTGATAAATGAGCCGCCGACAATTACTCTTTCTACAATTCCTTTTGCAAGAATTCTTTTTTCTTTCCATCTGTACAATTGGTATTTTGCAGATGAACTGCCGCAATTTAGTGTCAAAATATCCATTTATTGCCTCCTCTTTTTTTGTGTGATTAGATAAGATAGTATATACATTTTTTGAGATAAATCCACATCAAGAACTGTGATTTTTTGTCTGCTTTTTATGCTTAAAGTTGCGGGAGTGAAGTTAAGAATCCCTTTGATTTTGCTTTTTGCTATAAGTTGTTCGATTTCTTCTTTTGCGTTTTCGGGTGTAGCGATAATAGCGATTTTTATTTCTTTCTTTTCTGTAATAACCGAAAATTTTTTAACATCATATATCTTTACAGTGCCAATTTTGTTTCCTATTTTTTTAGGGTCGCTATCAAATAGAGCGGTGATATTAAACCCTGCTTTTTTAAAGTCGGGGTAGTTTGTCAGGGCATGTCCGAGAGCACCTGCTCCTACAATGCAGGCATTCCAGTTTTGCTTTGGGTTGAGTATCTTTTCTAATTTTTGCACAAGTTTTTTTACATCATAACCTGTGCCTGTTCTGCCAAATTTACCAAAGTACGCGAGATCTTTTCGTACCTGTTCGGCTGTTACTTTTGTATGCTCTGCCAGTGTTTGTGAGGATATGAATTTAATTTTTTTATTTTTTATACGCTTCAAACACCTTAAATATTTTGCTATTCTTTCAACTGTTGCAAATGGTACATCCATTTATGTTTTCCTCCCGGTATCTTTGATGATATTTTAACGAAAATCTGGAAAAGTTACAAACATTTTTCACAAATAAAATAAACGGCGTGTTGACACCAAAAATTATCTGTTCGTTTCAAATTCATATAAAAAGGGATCTACTGGGAGCCCTTTTGCCGTTTATCAAATTTTGGTACGGATCGTTTTATTTTTTTACCGCGTGAATTGCTTCACCCAGTCCGCTTTTTGCTGCTTCCATTATTGCTTCCGGGAGAGTTGGGTGGGCGTGAATGGTATTTGCTATATCATTTAAAGTAAGTTTCTTTTCCATTGCCAGTGCAAGTTCTGCTATCATCACGGATGCTTCTGGCCCTATGATTTGTGCGCCGATAATTTCTTTTGTATCGTTCTTTGCTATAATTTTTACTTCCCCATCTGTACTATTTATAGTCACTGCTTTTCCGTTTGCGATGAACGGGAATTCCCCTATAGCGGTATCGATACCGTTTTCTTTTGCTTCTTCTTCCGTCAGCCCTACTGATGCAATTTCTGGCGATGAAAAGATGGCCCAGGGCACAACTCTGTAATCCATTTTTTTATCTTTTCCGGCAATAATTTCTGCGACAATGTCTCCTTCTTTTTGTGCTTTATGTGCGAGGAGCAATCCGCCGATTACATCGCCGATTGCGTAGATGTTTGGTATGTTTGTTCTGAGCTTTTCATCGACTAAGATTTTTCCTTTTTCAGTTTTAATGCTTAACTCTTCTATTCCTATGCCTGTAGAATTCAGTTTTCTTCCAATGGAAACTAATACTTTTTCAGTTATAAGTTCCTCTCCGCTGCTTAAAGTGGACACGACATTTCCGTTTCCCTGTATTTCTATATTGTCAATTTTTATTCCTGTTTTTATTTCAATGCCTTTTTTAACGAGCATTCTCTGGACCATTGATGCAAGTTTTATGTCTTTTAGTGTCGGGACAACCTGGGGCATCATTTCGACGATGGTTACTTTTGTACCAAATGCGGAAAGAATCGTTGCAAATTCAATGCCAATTGCTCCCGCTCCCACGATAAGCATGTTTTTGGGATATTCCGTGAGGTTCAGCGCTTCATCACTTGTCAGCACATTTTTTCTATCAATTTTGAATGCCGGTATCATTGCTGGTTCTGACCCTGTTGCAATAATAATATCTTTTGCTTTTATTTTTTCTGTACCTTCATTGCCTGTGATTTCTATTGTATGTTCGTCTAAAAGTTTTCCGTTTCCTTTTTTTACTACAATTTTTCTTGACTTAAACAGGAAGTCTATGCCCGCTACGAGCCGCCGTATAACTGCGTCTTTTCTTTTCTGGATTGCATTCGGGTCAAAAGATACATTTTCAACTGTTATGCCAAATGATTTGGATTCTTTTGCACTCGTATACACTTCCGCTATTTTCAGCAGAGCTTTTGTAGGAATGCAACCCCTGTTTAAGCATGTCCCACCGATTTCTCTGTGTTCGATGATTACAACTTTCTTTCCTAAATCTGCAGCTCTTATCGCTGCAACATATCCACCGGAGCCTGCACCTATAATTGCTACATCAAATTCTTCCATTTTTACCTCCTTAAAACCTTTTCTTTTATTATATATAGGAAATATTAGATTGTTAACATTTTTAAGCCCCCTTTTTGAAAGGGGGCTTAAGGGTAAAGAATTAATTATTCTGCGCCAAACTGGTCGCATGCATCAACTGCGTATCTGATGTATGCAATTGCTGGACCGCCTCCCATAAGGCCTGCCACTAAACAGGATTCAAGGATTTCTTTTTTTGTTGCTCCTTCTGCAATTGCGTTTTTTACATGAAATGCAATGCAAAATGAGCAGTGTGCTGCTACGCCGAGCGCTATAGATATGAGTTCTTTCGTTTTTGTTGTAAGCGCACCTGGTTTTTCTGCCTGTTTTACGAATTCCATTAAAGCGCCTGCAAAACCCGGGTCTTCTTTTCCGAGTCTCTGGACGAGGTCATGAAACTGGTCTACATATTTCTGTGCATTTGTTGTTACGTCTGCCATGATTGTTACCTCCTTTCTTTTATGATTAAAAATTGTCTCGATAAATCTTCCAGTAGTGATATTACTTTTTTATCGCTTATTGTATAAAAAACTTCTCTTCCATTTTTTTCTTTCTTTAACCATCCCATATGGCGTAAATTATTGAGGTGGATTGACACAGAAGATTGCGGTATATTCAGTGTTTTAGAAATTGTGCTTACATTTTTTGACCCGTCTTTGAGAAGACATATTATTGCAACTCTTCTCGGATTACCTAATGCTGTAATAAATTCCGATAATTCTATGCATGTTTTTAAATCCTTATATAATTCTTTTTTTGTTTTCATTAGAAATTCATTATATTAAAATATTTTAATATGTCAATATGTTGTGAGAAAATTTTCACAATATGTGAAAAATGTACTATTTAATTTATATGTGTTTGCTGTTGCCAAAATGTTTGAACGATATATAATTTTTGTATGAAAGGAACAATTGTAAATGTTGTTGCAGTTATCGTTGGGAGCAGCATTGGGATTTTTGTCGGGGATAAGCTTCCTGAACGCTTTAAGGCCATTATTATTCAGGCAATCGGGCTGTTTACTTTTTTGATAGGAGCATCAATGATGCTAAAAGGGGAGCACTTTATTGTTGTGTTTCTTGCACTTATTTTAGGTGGCATTTCCGGGGAGGCGTTGCGGATTGAAACACATCTTACCAGTGTGATAGAACGGTTAAAAAGCAGAGTGTCTCCTGGTTCCCCACATTTTGTGGAAGGTTTTATCATGGCAACACTTATTTTCTGTGTCGGTGCTATGACTGTCGTGGGTTCCATTCAGGAAGGACTTACCGGCGATGCTACCCTTCTATACACAAAATCTGTTATGGATGGCATTACTTCTCTTGCGCTTGCATCAGGTTTTGGTATCGGCGTTATTTTTTCTGCCGGTTCCGTGCTCGTTATTCAGGGAAGTCTGACGCTTTTGGGAAGTAAATTGCAGTTTCTTGCAAATCCCGCGTATATCAACAATCTTACGTCTGCTGGCGGGGTGCTCATTATTGCCCTGGGATTTGAACTTTTGCAGATAAAAAAGATAAAAATATTGAATCTTCTGCCTGCTCTTGTTTATGCTGTTTTATTTACTTTTCTTGTAAAGTAGCAGAGCTTTCTTTTTTAGTATATTAAGTTCTTTTATTTTTTTCTCATTACCTGGCTCGTTCTTTAAAAGTTTTTCGAGATAGGCGATGCGGCTGTTTATTTTGTTTATTTCTTTTTGCGAACTGTCTTTTGTGATTTTTTCGTTTTCTAATCGTTTGGCGTGTAACTTCCCGTTTTCTAAATAATATGTTTTGTTGACTAAATTTTTTAATACATACCTATCGTGCGTTACAAGCAGGATTGTGCCGTCAAAATTTTTCAGCGCTTCCAGCACTACTTCTTTCATCGGTATGCTGAGGTGGTTTGTAACTTCGTCAAGCACGAGGAAATTTCCTTTCATTATGCTCATTTTTGCAAGGAGCAGTTTTTTCTTTTCCCCGCCGCTGAATTCTCTTATTTTTTTAAATACGTCATCGCCTGTGAAGTCAAACAACGCCAAAACATCTCTTGCATCCGGGATGGTGTACCCGTATGCGATTATTTCGTCCAGCGGTGTTGATTCAGGGTCCATAAGAAATGCGTCTTGTGGAAAATAGCCAATGCTTATGCTGTTACCGATCTTTACACTGCCAGAATCTGCGTTTTCTTTTCCTACAATAATTTTGAGCAGAGTAGATTTTCCACTGCCGTTTCTCCCAAGTATTCCTATTCTTTCCTTCCGCTTTATTAAAAGGTTTATGTCGCTGAGAATATTTTTCTTATCAAAACTCTTCTCTATGTGAAACAATTCTGCTACCTTTTCTCCACCTCTCTCAGCCATTTCTATTCGCATTTTCTTTTGCTTTTCGTTCTCTATTTCAGGGACTTCTATTTTCTGTAGTTTTTTCTCCCTGCTTTTTGCCTGTTTTGCTCTCGTACCGTACCTGAATTTTTCTATGAATATTTTTTCTTTCTCAATTATTTTTAACAATCTTTCTCTTTCTTTTATTTTGGTGGTGTCGATTCTGTTTTTTGTTTCATCAAATTTATCGTAGTTTCCTTTATATTCTTCTATCTCTCCATCTTTTAAGTGAAGTATATGAGTTGCTATGCGGTTAATAAAGGTTTTATCGTGCGAAACGATGAATAACCCTCCGTTAAATTTTTTCAAACTTTCTTCCAGTGTCTCTATCGATTCTATATCAAGATGGTTTGTTGGTTCGTCCAGAATGAGCAGATCCGGCTGTGAAAGAAATGCTTTGATAATTAAACATTTTGTGCGTTCGCCTCCGCTCATATTTCGCATCTTCAGTGGAACTGTTTTTTCACTTAAGCGGAATTTATCCATCATACTGTACATTGTCTGTTTATAGCTGTATCC
>JAUXIC010000040.1 GCA_030621215.1 Caldisericota bacterium | reverse complement strand
TAGTATATATACCTCCATGTCCACGCTTTCTTTTGCACTGTCTATCGCATCTATGATATATGATCTTCCATCATCCGGTTCGACGAATAGTTGGGCACTTTCCAAAGCAGGTAGAGGTGCCTCTGGGGAAAAGATCGGAGCAAGGTCTTGAAAAAGATAACCATAAACAAGAACTAATATTAGAACGATAACAGTTAAAAACAGGTTGAAAGACTTGTTATTTTTTCGTAGCGCCATGCCTGCTCCTCTCATGTAATTATTTTATTATAGTAAAATTTAATAAAATACCTACTTGGAAACAAATTAGCTTTGTGTTAAAATTTATAAAGGTGAAATGTATAATGGCGAAAATGTATAAGATAAAGATAAAAATTATTGAAATCAGGGGCTCCGGGAAATGCCCCGCAGGCTTAAAGGTGGGGGATGTCTTTGATATCGATACAAATGGACAGCCTGTCCCTGTTAATTTTTGTGGCTGGGCATTTGTGGCTTTATGGCCATTTATCACCCCGCTTCGATACGGTGGAACTTTACCATGGGAAAAAAATCCTGATAAAGCATGTATTTCCTGCCCCGATCCAGACAACACAGTAATTTTTGAGCTCTCAAGAGAAAATGATGAAGAAAAGTACGGAGAGCCTCCTGTTTTTTAATATCCAGTATGCACACAGAAAAAACAAAAACTGAAAATATCTTTTTAGAGCTATTCCTTCTTGTCGCTCTTATTGCTCTTGCATACATATTTTATAGAAAAGAAATTTCTGTCACAGGTTTTATTTCTACTCTCTCTGTAAGACAGCTTCCTTCATATGCTTTGCGCTCGTTATTCCGAATGGCCTGTGCATACCTGCTTGCGCTCCTATTTTCGGTGTTGTATGGTTTTGCCGCAGCGACAAGTGAAAGACGAGCCCGAATTATGCTGCCAATCCTGGATATTTTCCAGTCAGTACCAATACTTGCTTTCTTTCCCGCTGCTATTTTCTTTTTTATTGCCGTAATTCCAAGTAAATCCATTGGAATAGAAATTGCCGCAATTTTTTTAATTTTTACTTCTCAGGTATGGAACATTGCGTTTGGCATTTATGAAAGTCTCTCAACCATACCAAGAAGTGTTGCAGAATCTTACAATTTTTTTGATCCACAAGGACGGCTGCGCACGCGAAGACTTCTCTTTCCTGCAATCATTCCAAAGCTTATTTATAACAGCGTAATGAGCTGGACGAATGGCTGGTATTTTCTTGTAGCATGCGAAATATTTGCAGTAGGGAGAGCCTCATATCGGCTCCCAGGACTTGGGAGCTTCATAATGGAAACTGCAACTCAGTCTAAAATTTCGCTGACACTGCTTGGCATCCTTGTTCTTGTGTTAATAATTATTTTTGTTGACCTCTTTGTCTGGAAACCGCTTTCGCAGTGGTCGCGCCGATTCCGATATGGCTTATCGCCCGGAGAGGATGAAGAAAGCGAAGTAATGGAAGTCGTCAAAACATTTTGGAAAATTGTAGGCAATATCCTTCGAAAACTAAGACCGCTCACCACAAAAGCAGGAAATAATTTTTCACAGATTTTAAAAATTATGCCAGGCAAAATTGTTCATAAATGCATTACCGTGCTTTCTAAAATAATGGTAATCGGAATTATTGCAGCAGTGAGTTATTTGGTTTATCTTCTTGCTAAAGGTGTCCCCGGCATCATAAACGAAATTACCTTTTTTGATCTTGTTGCAACTCTTAAGGGATTTTTGTTCTCTTTTACCCGCCTTCTAATTGCATATCTTATATCACTTACCTGGACTCTTCCTGTGGCAATTACTATGTTCTACCATCCCCGTGGTGCAAAAATTATTTCCCCGTTTATCCAAATATTTGCCTCAATACCTGCAGTAGCGATCTTTCCACTGTTTCTTTATTATTTTATTCGAATTCCTAACGGCTTGAATATTACAGCAATCATCCTCATTCTCACTGGCATGCAATGGTATCTGTTGTTTAATATATTCGGCGGATTGAAAGTAATCCCGGGTGATGTTAAAGAAGTTGTAGATTCATTTAAACCAACGCGGTTTCTGAAATTCAAAAGATTACTCTTTCCCGCATCACTACCTTCTCTTATGACCGGAACAATCACAGCATGGGGCGGGGGATGGAATGCTTTAATTATTGCCGAGTACATTAGCCTTCAGGGGAAAATATATTCCGTCCCGGGTATTGGCAGCATTCTCAATACATCATTGAACGAAGACAAGAAAGGAATATTTATTGTTGCCCTGCTAATTATGGTTTTTACAATCTTCTCAATTAATCATTTTGTTTATCGGCCACTTTATGCTAAAATTTCTGATAGATTCACAATGGAGGTATAATGGCACTAGTAGAGCTAAAAAACATCAGACAGATCTTTCCACTTAAGAATAAAGAATTAGTGGTCCTTGATGATATTAATTTTGCTGTCAATAATGAAGAATTTGTTGCACTTGTTGGTCCTTCTGGTTGTGGCAAAAGCACGCTCCTTCGAATTATTGCCGGGTTGGTGGCCCCAAGCTCCGGGAAGGTATTTTTTAAGGAAAAACCAGTAAAAGAAATTAATACCAACGTAAGCATCATTTTTCAGACTTTTGGATTGCTTCCATGGCTGGATGTTACAGAAAACATAACACTTGGATTAGAAGCAAGAGGATTTCCTCTGAAGGAACGATTGCGAAAGGCTTTTAAATACATAGACCTTGTGGGACTGGAAGGTTTTGAAGAAGCCTATCCAAGGGAACTTTCTGGCGGAATGAAACAGAGAGTGGGCATTGCAAGAGCACTGGTAATGGAGCCGGAACTTCTCCTTATGGATGAACCTTTTTCTGCACTGGATGCATTTACTGCCCAAAACCTGAGAGAGGAGATATTAAGGCTGTGGGGTTCCGGAGAGCTTTCTTTGAAATCTATCCTCATGGTAACACATAATATCGAAGAAGCTATTTATTTAGCCGACAGGGTTATCATACTCTCTACGCACCCCGGCAAAATCATCAGCGATGTGCCGGTTACGCTGCCACGGCCAAGAGATCGGGATAGTGTTGAATTCATAAAGCTTTATGATAAACTATATTCAACTGTTGTTACTAAGGGTTATAATTTATAAAATATAAAAAGGAGGTGAATCCCGACAGGGAAACACTTATGGATGACGTATCACCATTGCCTGCTGTAGATGTAGGAGAAATATTTGGAATGCTTGACTATCTGGACGACGAAGGCGGAAGGACAGATGTATATGCACTGGCATCTGATTTAAATCTTGAAATTGACGACCTTCTTCCAATTATAAAAGCTGCAGAGCTTTTACAATTTGTTAAAATTGAAGAAGGAGACTTAATTCTAACCGAGTTAGGCAAATCAGTTCTGACAGGCGACGAGAATAAAAGAAAACTTATATTCAAAAAAAGCCTAAAAAAGCTTCCTATATTTAAAAAGCTTATCGAGTTGCTCCTGAATGCGCCTGACAAGACCATAGATAAAAACGATCTTCTTGTTATCCTGCAGCAGGAAATGAGAGAGACAGAGGCAAAAAATATGCTAAAAACAGCTATAAATTTAGGCCGCTATGCCGAACTCATCGGATATAATCCCGAAGAGAAAGAAATCTACTTAGATGAACTTGGAGAGGAGTAATGATAGAAGAAACGTTTGTAATGATCAAGCCAGATGGAGTTAGACGAAAATTAACAGGCGAAGTCATCAAGCGATTAGAACAGAAATTGATGACAATTGTCGACATTAAGATGGAGCACCTTAAACAGGATAAAGCCGAAAAACTGTATGAAATGCATAAAGAAAAAGATTTTTTTGATGCGCTTATCGATTATACAATTTCCGGCCCAGTAGTATTAATGAAAGTAGAGGGAGAAGAAGCAGTAATGAACTGCAGAATTGTAATAGGAGAGACTTATCCCGAAAAAAGGAAAGCAGGTTCAATACGAGGCGACTTCTCGCCCTATCTTACTGAAAATATAGTGCATGCGTCTTCCTCTGATCAGGATGCCAAAAGAGAATTAGAGCTTTTTTTCTGAAAAATTCAAATTACGGACAATTATTGATTCATACAAAATTACAAAATAAAAAATTTTAATTAACCCCGGCAGCCCTCTTTTCATATACATTGTTTATGCCTGCAGTTTTCATTTGTTACAAAGCGCTGACCTTCCAGGAGTTTTGTCAATTTGAATTTTTTGCCATATTTTGTTAAAATTATAAAATGACAAAAAAGGATATAAAATGCGTAAAATGAATAACAGCAAACTAACAATGAAATTCTTGCTTCATGAAATATGATGACAAATATCTCTGTTTATTCTACACTCAACAAGGACACAATATTCCAAATTAAGCTGCAGATGAATTATAAAAATTATGCAGTATTGATCAAAAACATGCTTCCTGCTATAAGTATCAACTTTCTCGCAGGTCCCAGGGACAGTACGATTTTTCAATCAAATTATGGGAGGTGTTATGAATCAAAAATTAATTGAAGAATTAACAAATGTACATGCTGCAACATCAGAAGAACCAGCATTACATTCTCTGATAACTAAAGAACTATCAAATTATGTCGATGAAATTAAAACCCTTAAAAATGGCTCTGTTTATGCATTAAAAAAGGGCAAACCAGGCAAGTACAGCCTTATGCTCGATGCACATTTAGACGAAGTAGCTCTATTTGTGACAGGGATAACTGAAGAAGGATTCCTCCGTGTTTATACAAAAAGTATTGATTTAAAAATATTGCCCGGATCCATTGTGTGTGTTCATGGAGAGCAAGAATTTAAAGGGGTTATTGGCCTAAAACCATTCCATCTTGAATCAGAAGAAGAGACTAAAAAAGCTGTGCCAGTTGACAAACTTTTCGTTGATTGCGGCATGGATAAGAAAAAAGCCGAACAATTGATACCAATCGGAAGCACTGTTACATTTACGCCTGAATTTACTTTTCTTAACAAGCTCATCTCAAATAAATCCCTTGATGACAGAGTAGGGGTTTATGCTATTATAGAAATTCTAAAGAGTTTAAAAAGAAAATTGCCTTTGATCAACATTATAGGACACTTTTCCTCTCAGGAGGAAATAACAGGACTGGGCGCAATCACCTCTACCTATGCATTAAAACCAGATTTTGCCATTGCCATTGATGTAACTTTCGGCTTCTCACCTAACGAATCCGAGCGAAAAACATATAAAATGGGTAAAGGACCTGTTATTTTCATAGGCCCTTCTTCTAATCGAATAATTAATAAAAAACTTTTCACTGTCGCAGATAAATTTAACCTGACCTTACAGCAAGAGATAGGAACCCTTAGCTTCACTGATGCTACAGAAATTCAACTTGTTGGAAATGGTATACCTGTAGGAATCATAAACATTCCTTTACGCTATATGCATACTCCAATTGAAGTAATTGATCCGACAGACATAGATAAAGCAGTGAATCTGCTTTCATTATTTATCGAAGAAATTGATAACCCATTTTTGGAGGCACTTTATGGAGAACATTGAACTTGTCAAAAAACTTAGCAATACTCCTGGTGTTTCAGGAGATGAGGGAAAAGTCAGGGAAATATTGAAAGATGAAATAAAGGAATATGCTGACAAAACAGCAACTGATTCATTAGGAAATCTTGTTGCCCTGAAGGGAATGGAAAAGAAGGGGCCAAAAATAATGTTGAATGCCCATATGGATGAGATAGGATTAATCATTGATCACATCAATAAGGATGGTTTTCTACAGTTTAAAAAAGTAGGAGGAATAGATGACCGGGTACTGCTTGGGAAAAGAGTGCTGATCGGAGAAAAAGAAATTAGAGGCGTTATTGGAGCAAAAGCAATTCATTTACAGGAAGTAGAAGAACTAAAAAAGAGCATAAAATCTACCGAACTCTACATAGACATAGGCGCAAAAAATATGGAAGAGGCAGAAAGCCTGACGCCAAGGGGCAGCTTTGCGGCATTTGGTACAAAATTCGAAGAAATTACCGCGCATAAATTTATTGGAAAAGCCTTTGATGACAGGCTTGGCTGTGCCCTTATTGTCGAACTTCTCAAGGAGGACTATAATGTTCCCATTATTGCACTTTTTTCCACACAGGAAGAAATAGGCCTGAGAGGAGCAGCTATAGGAGCCCATCAATACACTCCCGATGTTGCAATAACTATTGAAGGGACCATCTCTGCTGATCTACCAGAAGTGCCGGATCATTTGAAATGCAGTAAATTGGGCCACGGTCCTGTTATCACGGTAAAAGACAGAGGTGTAATTACTGACAATGAATTGCGCGATAATCTTATCTCGACTGCAAAACAAAATAAGATTCCCTATCAATTCAAGCAAGTCATTGTAGGGGGCACCGATTCGTACAGAATACAGACCACAAAAAAAGGCGTCAAAGTTTTGACTGTGGCGGTACCAGTGCGCTATCTTCATTCTCCGGTCTCTCTGTTTTTTAAAGAGGATTATATAAACACATTTAAATTGTTGAATAAATTTCTCAAAAAGTTTTAAAGGAGGCATTCATGGAAAATTTAATTAAAAAACTTGTTTATGCTTTTGGCCCGTCCTCAAAAGAAAACAGCGTAAAAGAAATTATTAAAGAAGAAATTTCAAAAGAAGTCGATGAGGTATACGAAGACAATTTTGGTAATTTGGTTGGCCATATTAAAGGTCCTAACAAATCACTTATGCTTGCAGCACATATGGATCAGATTGGCGTTATGGTTACAAATATTGATAAAAACGGATTCCTCAGAATCGGTTCCATAGGAGGATTGCGTAAATCTTTCCTTGTAGGACAGAAAATTCTTTTTGAAGGAGGAGTGGAAGGTTTTGTTTATTATGAAAACAAAGAATCTCCATGGGAAGCAAAAGACCAAAAATTAGAGAAATTCTATGTCGACATCGGAGCAACTGATAGGACATCTGCAAAAAAACTTGTACAAATAGGAACAGAGGGCATATACAAGCCTTCTTTTTCTGCAAACGGCACAAGAATAACTGCACCTGCACTGGATGACAGAATCGGGTGTGCTGTAGCGATACAACTGTTAAAAAATTTGCGACGCAAAAAAATCAAATATGACCTATATGTAGTATTTACGGTGCAGGAAGAAATTGGAATAAAGGGAGCAAAAGTATCTTCTTACGATATCACTCCAGATATAGGGATTGCTCTGGATGTGACAGATGCAGGAGATACGCCCGAAAGTCCGGCAATTTCACTTGCTCTTGGAAAGGGCCCTGCTATTAAAATTATGGATGCAGGAATGATTGCTTCAAAGAAAATAAGGACGCTATTAATTGACACAGCGAAGAAGAATAAGATACCTTATCAGTTAGAAGTCCTTACTGGCGGCACAACAGATGCTGCTGCAATACAAATTACAAAAACTGGAGTAGAATCTGCTGCTGTGTCCATATCCACTCGTTATGTTCATACTCCCGGTGAAACACTTGATATGACTGATGTAGAAAATGCTGTAAAACTTTTGAAAAAATTTATAGAAAAATAGGAGGCACAAATGAAAGGAGTAACAGGAAAAATACTTTTCGTTGACTTAACCAATGGAAAAAGTACAATTGTGTTGCTTTCAGAAGAAATTTATGCGAAGTATCTGGGTGGGTTAGGGATTGCATCAAGACTACTTTACGATTATCTTGAGCCTGGAACAGACCCACTGTCTCCAGAAAACCCACTCATTATTGTCCCAGGGTTACTGGTGGGCGCTGGACTTTCAACTGCATCAAAAACCACGATCACATTTAAATCACCGGCAACCAATGCATTCGGGAGGAGTGTTGTTGGAGCCTATCTTGGTGTTGCCCTTAAAAAAGCTGGATTTGACGGGATGATAATCAAGGGGAAAAGTAATAAACCCGTATATCTTTACATAGAAGATAAAAATGTGGAAATAAGAGATGCAGCTGATTTATGGGGCAAGGATGCGATAGAAACACAAGCTTTTCTGAGAGAAAAACTTGGCAAAGATTTTCGGACAGGGGCAATAGGGCCTGCAGGAGAAAAACTTTCATGCATTGCCGGTATTGATTTTGAAGAAAGACAATCAGCAAGAGCCGGTGGTGGCACAGTAATGGGAAGTAAATTACTCAAGGCAATTGCAGTAAAAGGAACTGGTAATGTAGACTATGCAGATAAAGATTTGCTTAAAGTAGCAATTACTACCTGGAATAAAAAAATCAACGGATCCGAAGCACAAAAACTGGACATGGGATATGGCTCGGGAGAGTTCTATGAATGGGTTAACAAAGAACGAGGTGTCTTTCCCGTAAAAAACTGGCAGGAAAGCATATTCGAAGAAAGTTTTGAAAAGCATAAAGGTGGAAAATCACCTCTGGATCCCTACTACTGGTCTCCTAAATATACCGAAAAGCTCCATCCGTGTCCACATTGTACCAAGCCATGTGGCAGATTCTTTGTAATCAAAGATGGTAAATATGCAGGAACACGAGTAGAAGGCATAGAATATGAACTGCTCTACGCCCTGGGAAGTGAACTGGGAATTGATAATATAGAAGTTACTGCAAAACTCAATGAAATATGCGACAGAGCAGGCGTAGATGGTATATCGGCAGGCGGAACATTAGGCTGGGCAATGGAAGCATTCGAAAAAGGCCTTCTTACAAAAGAAGATACAGACGGTATTGATTTATATTTCGGAAATGAGGAAGCAGCTATTCAGGTGATGGAACAATTAGTAGAAAAAAAAGGTAAACTCGGAGAACTACTTGGAGATGGAGTAAAAAGGGCTGCAAAAAAATTAGGGAAAGGTTCCGAGAAATTTGCTCTTGAAATAAAAGGGCTTGAGCCACCTGGATACGATGTCAGAGGACTAAAAGGAATGGCACTGGCAATAGCTGTATCTGTAAGAGGCGCTTGTCACCTTACTGGTGGTATTTACGCACCTGAACTTACTGGAAGTTTCTGGAAATTAACCAATGTCGATAGACTCTCGGCAAAATGGAAAGGATATGAAGTAAAAACCGGTGAAGATTTTATGTCCGTTTATGATACGCTCGGCATGTGCAAGTTTTCTCGCGGTCTTTTCTGGGTGGAAGGAATGTTAGATGGATTAAAGGCTGTAACTGGAATTGACTATAATGTAAGTCAGTTGATGACGATTGGGGAAAGGATTTACAATCTCGACAGGCTTATTAACATCAGAGAAGGGCTAACCCGAAAAGACGATTCTCTTCCTTACCGTGTTACGCACGAACCTATTAAGAACGGAGTATCTAAAGGAAACTATGTAAGAGAAGAGGAACTTCAGGACATGCTTGATGAATATTACCTTGGAAGAGGATGGTCAAAAGATGGAATCCCCACTAAGATGTGCCTATTCAGATTGGATCTGGAAAATGAAGCAGATTCCGGAGCTTCAATATAACCTTAACCTGAAAAGCTAAAGGAGATAAAATTCATCTCCTTTAGCTTTTTTAACACTTTTTGTACGCTACTGTAAGGATAAATAAAATGAAAAGAATTTTTACGTGAGCAAAAGAACATAAAACGAAACACTTTGTTAAAATATCATTTTATGCTGCGCTTGTTGGTATAATATCTGGCCTGGGCGCAGTTTTATTTAGAGCTCTCATTGCATTCTTTCATAACTTGTTCTTTAATGGAACTCTGTCATTTTCGTATGATTCTAATTTGCACTTTGTCTCTCGGTTTGGAAATTACGTAATAATAATACCGGTAATTGGTGGAATAATTGTCGGATATCTAATACAGCGGTTTTCGCCTGAAGCAAAGGGACATGGTACCCCTGAGGTTATGGAAGCAGTAATTATGCGGGAAGGTAGAATAAGGCCTATTGTTTCTTTGATAAAAATTATAGCAACTGCAATAGGTATAGGTTCTGGAGGCTCTGCCGGTAGAGAAGGCCCTATTGTTCAAATTGGAGCAAGCTTTGGTTCTACATTGGGCCAGCTATTTCATCTTAAACCAAGGGACATAATTATTCTTGTGGGTGCAGGTGCCGGAGGAGCTATAGCTGCTACCTTTAATGCACCTATTGCCGGTATACTCTTTACGATTGAATTGATACTGCCAGAGTTCAGCACTGAAACTTTCATTCCTCTGGCAATTTCATCAGTAGTAGCAACAAATATTGCGAGAGCTTTTTGGGGTGCTGAACCAGCATTTATTGTACCAGGCTATACCTTGGTCTCTTCATGGGAATTTCCTATGTACATAATCTTGGGAATACTCTGTGGCTTTGCAGCCATTCTCTTTACAAGCACTCTCTCAAAACTCGAAATATGGTTTGAACGGTTAAAAATTAACAAGTATTTTAAGCCTGCCATCGGAGGATTAATTGTAGTATCTTGAGTCTCATCTTTATGAAATGGACGGGACACTACTATCTTTTTGGTGTTGGCTATTCATTTATTACAAGTGTTCTTACCAGAGAAAATATTCCGCTCATTATTTTATTTGCGCTCATTTTTGCAAAGATTATTGCAACATCATTTACACTCGGATCTGGTGGATCCGGGGGGATTTTTGCTCCATCACTTTTTATTGGAACAGCAGTAGGTGCCGTATTTGGGATTATTGTTAATAATATTTTTCCTTCCATTACTGCACCGCCCGCTGCTTATGCCCTGGTAGGCATGGCAGCAGTTGTTGCAGGAACTACCGGTGCTACAATCACGGCCATCGTAATGTCATATGAATTAACAAGATCTTATGAAGTCATTCTTCCGCTAATGCTATGTGTTATCACAAGCAGATTTATCGTCGCTTTTCTTTACAAAAAAACAATGTACTCAGAACCATTAATGCGACGTGGGATACATTTACAT
>JAUXIC010000012.1 GCA_030621215.1 Caldisericota bacterium | reverse complement strand
CTGAAATAAACCTGACAGGGACAAATGTTCTTGAATCTTTTATAAACGGTGCAGTGTCCATTTGGATTTCAGTGCCGTTTTTGACAAGCGTTGAGTTTCCTATGATAAGAGTAATCACATCATCTCCGCTTTCTATTTTTACTTCTCTTTTTTTTCCGTCCCAGCTTACTTTTGCACCAAGATTTTCTGAAATAAACCTGACAGGGACAAATGTTCTTGAATCTTTTATAAACGGTGCAGTGTCCATTTGGATTTCAGTGCCGTTTTTGACAAGGATAATACTGTCTATGACAAATTTAATGGAAATGTATTCAAGAAAAGGGCTCAAAAAAACGGTGTCACCAAAAACCGGGATAAAGTCCTGTTGTTTCATAATGAGTTCAGTAGAGCTTTCTTTCCCACTATTTATTTTTATATTTGCAACTGTTTTTTCTTGAGGCACGGGTTTTGAGGAAAACGTCCAGTTTCCCATTGAAAATAAAGGAAACCTGAACAGTATGGCTCCTTCACCGTATTGAAAGGCATAGAAAAGTTCTTTTTCGGTTTCTTCGCTGCTTATATTGAAAGGATTTACAGCAGCATAAACAGGAATGTTTGTAAGGTCTGATTTGATGCCTTCGATTACAAGCGGGGTGTAACCTGAGTTTTCTTGTAGTGATGAGAGGTACACCATTGGTGCGATAAAATCAAATCCTGAAAAGGTTGTTGAAAGCTGGCCAAAATTTACAATCTGGTAGGTCAGCGAATCAGAAATTTTTTCTGCTTCTCCTGTTGTCTTGTACCTAAAGCCTCTTGCAACCATAAAAGCGCCAACATCAATGTTTGGCTGTATTGATTTTATATACTCTTTTATAATGGAAGCTTCGTCTTTTACGAGGTTGTTTCTTAAATTTATCCACTTTACCACGTCTTTATCTTCCTGTTCGTATGCTTCAAACAAACTTTTCCAGTCAGCAGGATTTACAAAAGTTTTGTGTGCGATGTTTTTCACTTTATTTGTATCTATGCTATTTTGTTGTGCGTATTGCATAAAAGCATCGGAAAAATCATAACTTCCATTAGGAAATCTGATATAATCAAGGGATACTCCGTCGATGTTGTATTGCAGCAGTTCATCTAAAAAATGCTTGATATAGTCCAGATAAATGCCGCTTAGAAGCGATACATAGTAATCGTTTTTTGAGCCGCTTACATGCTGCATCAATTCTTCCCGGTGGAGAAGGCCGAAATTTTTGTCCATAAAAACCGGAAAGTAAGTAAAAACTTTGAGGCCATTATGGTGTGCCTCATTGATTAGCATTCCTAAAATATCGCTTTCTACCGGGAGAAATTCGCTTTTATAAAATACTTTGCCCTGCGGGTTTTTAACAAGGAGAAAAAGTGTATTATAGCCGTATTCTTTGAGTGTCAGGACAACCTCTTTTGCCCCGAGTTTTTCGATGTCTTCCCCCCGAACGCAGATCCCTTTCATTTTTTGTTCGGGTGCGCTATTTACCGGTGAAATATAAATTGTTTGAAGCACAAGAAACAAAATAAATATTAGTATGGAGAAACGTTTTAGCTGGTTAAAGTTCATTGTTTTATCTTGTTAAGAGCTTCTGTGAGGAGTTTGTTTGCAATTTGAGGATTTGCTTTCCCTTTTGTTTTTTTCATTACCTGTCCCGCAAGGAAGCCGAGCACCTGGGTTTTTCCAGCGAGGTAGCGTGAAACAGCTTCCGGGTTTTCTTTAAGGACCTGCTGCACAATTTCTTCTATTTTATTTTCGTCTGTTATTTGGATTAGCCCTTTGTCTTCTACAATCTTTTTTGGGGACTTTCCTGTTTTTAGCGACTCGACTATAACTTCTTTTGCTATACCTTTTGAAATTATACCTTTTTCTAAAAGTGAAAGAAATTCTATGAATTTCTTCTCATCAAAATCAATTTCGCTTATCGTTTTTTCTGTTTCATTGAGAAATTTCATGATGCTTCCCATAAGAAAATTTGCAACTTCTTTTGGCTTGCCTGTCGCTTTTGCAATAGATTCAAAATAGTCTGCGAGTTCGATGGATGATGCGATTTCATAAGCGTAAGCATCACTTAATGAATATTGACGGATAAACCGCTCTTCTTTTTGTACAGGAAGTTCGGGTAAACTGTTTTTTATATCTTCTATAAATGTTTCATTTAAGAGAAGCGGTGGAAGATCTGGTTCTGGAAAATATCTGTAATCGTTCAGTTCTTCTTTGGTCCTCATTGGTTTTGTTGCCCCCGTCTTTTCGTCAAAATGTCTTGTTTCGTGAATAGTTTTTTCCCCGTTTTTAAGCATTTCTGTTTGCCTTTTAATTTCATATTCAAGCGCTTTTCGTATACTGCGGAACGAATTGAGATTTTTAATTTCTACTTTTGTGCCCATTGTATTGCTTTTTGAAAGGGACACGTTAACATCGCATCGCAGGGCTCCTTTTTCCATATCTCCGCTTGAAACGCCCAAATATCGCACTGTTTTTCTGAGAAGCACAAGAAAATGGTATGCTTCTTCTGCTGTTTCAATATCAGGATATGTGACAATTTCCATTAAAGGCACGCCGGATCTGTTAAAATCAATATAAGAATATGTTGATTCTGTAATATCGCCTGTGTGGATTGATTTTCCGGAATCTTCTTCTATGTGCCCCCTCTGGATGCTAATTTTCCTTTTTCCTTTTTCTGTTTTTATTTCAAGGAAGCCTTCACTTGCAATTGGAATCGTATACTGGGTAATCTGATATCCTTTTGGCAAATCCGGGTAGAAATAATTTTTTCTGTAAAAAGTTGATTCTTTGTTTATTTTCATATTTAGGGTAAGTCCCAATTTTATGCCGTATTCGACGGCTTTTTCATTTAGAACGGGAAGTGCCCCCGGGAGGCCCAAACAGACAGGGCAGATATGCGTATTAGGTTTTTCGCCAAACTGCGAAGAACACCCGCAGAACAATTTTGTTTTTGTGTCAAGCTGTATGTGTATTTCAAGGCCTATCGTCGGTTTATATTCGTTCATTTTTTCTCCCTCCATTCCGTCTATCCAGGTTCCACAGCATATGCAATTTGCAGGAGCTCTTTTTCTTTGAACCAGCTTCCTATGAGCTGTATTCCAATGGGAAGCCCGTTTTTATCACTGCCGTGAGGCACAGAGATTGCAGGCAGTCCTGCAAGGTTTACAGGTATTGTGAAAATATCACTCATATACATTTCAAGTGGGCTTTTCTTTTCTCCCAGTTTGAAAGCTGTAGTAGCTGTCGTGGGAAGAAGTAATGTATCCACTGTTTCAAATGCTTTTTCAAATTCATTTGCCAGCATTTTTCTTACTTTTGAGGCTTTCAGGTAATATGCATCATAATATCCTGCAGATAATGCAAATGTCCCGATAAGAATTCTCCTTTTTACTTCTTCTCCAAATCCTTCTGTGCGCGTCAATTCATATGTGCTTGTAAGATTCTCTCCCTGAAGAGTTAATCCGTACCGTACTCCATCAAAACGGCTGAGGTTAGATGAGGCTTCTGAGGGGGCAACAATGTAGTACGCGGGAAGCGCATATTTTAGATGCGCAATGGATATTTCCATTATAGTAGCGCCAAGTTTAACGAGAGTACTTATTGTTTTATTGAGTTCTTCTTTTATTTCCTCTTGTATATTAAATTCCATTACTTCTTTTATTATGCCAATTTTTTTACCTTTTATCTCTTTTCCCAGAAGTTCTGTATAATCTTCTTTTTTGATATTGACAGATGTTTCGTCATGCGGGTCAAATCCTGCAATTGCGTTTAACATTATGGCACTGTCTTTTACATTTTTTGTAAGAGGCCCAATCTGATCAAGCGACGAGGAAAAAGCGATAAGGCCGTATCTGGAAACAAGCCCGTATGTTGGTTTTAGTCCTACAATTCCGCAAAACGCGGCAGGTTCTCTTACTGAACCACCAGTGTCGGAGCCAAGCGCCGCTAATGCTTCTTCACCTTTTACTGCAGCTGCAGACCCTCCGGAAGATCCTCCGGGGACGTAATCATAATTCACCGGGTTATGTGTGGGGAAAAATGACGAATTTTCATTTGAGGAGCCCATTGCAAATTCATCCATATTTGTTTTGCCTATAATGATGGCATTTTCTTCTTTTAATTTTTTAACAACCGTCGCGTTGTACGGAGATATATATCTTTTCAATATTTTCGATCCTGCTGTTGTTTCGCAGTTCTTTACATTCATATTATCTTTTATGGCAACAGGCACACCGAAGAGAAGTCCCTTTTTTTCGTCCATTTTATCAAGTTCTTCTGCTCTTTTCAGTGCTTTTTCTATATCTAAACTAATAAACGCTTTAATATTTTCTTCTTTTTCATAAATATTTTTAGCATAATTTTCAATCACTTCCCTTGCGGTGATTTCTTTATTCCTGAGTTTGTTAATAAGGCTGGATATTGGTAAGTCAGTAATTGTCATGTTATTCACCTATAATGTGCTTAACTCTATAGAAATTTCCGCTGGCAAGTGTTTTGTTCTTTTCAAGATCTTCTTTGTTAAGGCCGTTTTCTGCTTTGTCTTTTCTTAAAAAAAGGCATGCCTCTTTTGTGTATATCTGCGGTTCTACATCTTCGGTGTCTACTTCTTTCAATATCTCAAAGTAGTGAATGATTTCTTCCAGATCATTAAGGATTGCTTTTTTTTCTTTCTCTTTTAGTTTTAGCGCAGCAAGTTTTTCAATTTTATCTATATCAATCATATTTTCCCTCCCGTAATAAGCTTTTTGAATTCATCTTCGCTTATTATTTTTATTCCTAATGCTTTGGCTTTTTCGTATTTACTCCCCGGATTTTCGCCGGAAACAACGATTGTTGTTGTTTTAGTAACGGTTTCAAATGTCTCTCCCCCTAAATTTTTTACAATATCCTGCGCTTCTCCGCGTAAAAAATTTTTAAGAGTACCCGTGAAAACGATTTTTTCTTCTTTTAATGGCAAATTTTGTGTTTTTATTTCTTCCTCTTCCATTTTTATGCCTGCTGTCTTTAGCTTTCTTAAAATTTCTATATTTTGTTCCGAAGCAAAGAATTTTTTTATACTCTCTGCGGTAATCGGCCCGATACCTCCTATTGCATGAATTTCATCTTCTTTTGCGGCTTTGAGCGCATCGATGCTTTTAAACCTTTTTGCAAGCAGATTTGCAGTATATTTCCCTACCTGAAATATACCAAGTGCATAAATAAGGTTTGAAAGGTTTTTGTTTTTACTCTGCTGAATGTTTCTTAATATTTTTTCTGCAAGTATTTCTCCCATCCTTTCGAGTTCCAGAAGGTCTTCTTTTTTAAGGTAATAGAGATCGGAATAGTCGGATATTATTTTTTTGTCTACCAGCTGGTTGATAATTTTGTCTCCCAGTGCATCTATGTCCATTGCATTCCGCGAAGCAAAATGTATGATGCGTTCTTTTACCTGTGCAGGGCAGGATACATTAATACATCTCGTTGCTGATTCTCCTTCAAATCTTGCCGCAGGGCCGTGGCAGACAGGGCATTTATCCGGCAGATTAAATGGTTGCGTATTTTGTGGGCGCTTCTCCTTTAGCACTTTTACTACTTCAGGTATTACTGAGCCTGCTTTTCGTACAATGATTTTGTCATTTATTCTTATATCAAGTCGTTTGACCTGGTCTTCATTATGTAAAGTAGCGCGGGATACAACGCTTCCTTCAAGTTCAATCTGGTCAAAAACAGCAACTGGAGTGAGGATTCCTGTCCTGCCTACCTGAATAACGATGTTTTGTACAGTAGTTTCTGCTTCTTCCGGCGGAAATTTGTATGCAATTGCCCATCTTGGTTCATGCGATGTTGCTCCTAATTTTTTTTGGAGTGCTATCTCGTTTACTTTTATTACTATGCCATCGGCTTCAAATGGATAGTCATTCCTATGATTTTTATAATATTCGCATCGTTCTATGGCTTCATTTATTCCACTGCATGGGGCAGCTTCCGGGCTTGTTTTAAATCCCATTTTTTTCAGGGATTCAAGAGCTTCAAAATGTGTGCTGAAACTGATGCTTTTCACCTCTCCTATGCCATAGGCAATCATCTGGAGTTTTCTCTGTGCTGTAATACATGAATCCAATTGTCTTAAAGAACCTGCTGCAGCGTTCCTTGGATTAGCAAAAGGAGGTTCGCCATTTCTTTCTCTTTCTTTATTTAATTCTTCGAAATCTTTTTTGTACATAATTACTTCACCACGGATTTCTATGACAGCAGGAATGATGTTGCCAAACAATTTCAATGGTATATTTTTTATTGTTTTTATATTTAAAGTGACATCTTCTCCGCTTATTCCGTTTCCGCGCGTTGCGCCTTGAACCAGCATGCCATTTTCATAACGGATTGATACAGCAAGTCCGTCCATTTTAAGTTCAGTCACATATTGAACTGTGTCCGTCTTCAATTCTTTTTTTATACGCTTGTCAAAATTTATTAAATCTTCATTGTTAAAGGCATTGCCGAGTGACAGCATTGGTATTTTATGCTGTACAGTTTTAAATTCTTTAAGTGGAGGCGCTCCTACGCGTTGTGACGGGGAGTCGGGCGTTACAAGGGAGGGGAATTTTTTTTCAAGGGTAATTAGATCCTGAAGCATCTGGTCATATTCATGATCCGAAATTTCAGGTTTGTTGCGTGCATAATAGAGATAATTATGCTGTTGAATGGAGCGTCTTAATTTTTTGACAAAGTCTTTTGCCTCTTCATAACTGACAGCAGAAATGTCTATTTTCATCTCTTAATAGATGAAACTCAATTTGTTTTCATCTATGATAAAGATCAGGTTTTCTTTACTGCTAAGGCAAACTGACGGGATAGAATCGGAGGGAAACAGATATTTTAAAATTTCTTTGTTATCTTTAATTAATGAGATGTAGTATATATTTTTTTTATCCTTTTCTGCAAGACTTTTTTTGTAAAAGTAGAGTTGGGTATCATTATTTGATGAAAAATTAAAGGCAGAGAAACCTAATTTCAACATTTTGTTAAGTTCTTTGCCATTTTGATCAAAGGTGATGAATTGGTTTTCTGTTGCAAATGTGACGAGATTATTGTGCAGAGAAATATTATTGATTTTACTATTTAGCAACACTTTTGTTACAGATTGAAGATCTGCACTGTAGAAAAACGCCGGAACTGATGAATTTTCTTCTCCAGATAGCCTAAAGCCCGCCACTATACTGTCTCCTATAAAATAGCCAAAGACGGAGTGAAAGCTCCCTTTGTCAGTTTCTATTAGAGCGCTGTTTTCAACCATATTTTCGTTAATGAGGTAAAGCTCTCCTCTTTCGCCGGCAAAAAGAAGTTTTCCGCTATCGGAAATATCTACTTGTGAGGATTCACCAAGATCGGGTATTTCCTCTTTGAATAATGTTTTTCCTGTTTTATCTATTGTAACAGCTATGTATGAAAGGTTTGAAAGAGACTGGTATACAAGCTTTATGTTTCCGTCTGAAAGAAATTTCCCTTTTATTCCTATATGATTTTCTAATCCCCTTTTTAAAACCTCTTCACCTTCTTTGTTGAATATGTAAAAATTTACCCCGGCGACAATTAGCATTTCTTCTTCAGTATTTTCGCTTATATTAAAAATAGAAGAATCAATTTTTGTTTTCCACTGCATATCTCCATGTGTGTTCAGTGCAATAATTTTTCCGCCACATGTGCAAATGATGATAGTATCTTCCATGTTTACTAATCCGGCAATGGGCGTGTCCGTTTGCAGTACATCTTTTTTTATAATACTGCTCTGCGTTGTCTGAATGTATTTAATTAAAGAATAAGCGATACCAACAGCAAACAGAATTAATACCAAAACAATTGTTATCTTTTTTCTCATCGTGTTTTATTGTACAGGGAACGTGTTTTTTTGTCAACAGTTACGGAATAAGAAAGTAAGCTTTGCCCAATTCTATTATATGTATTTGGGTATTGATTTCTGGAATCAGACTCTAAACAATTTTTGCTTTTTTGATTTCAGGTGAATATTTTGTTAAAAATATATCTTTATTAAAAAAAAATTAATGTTATACTAAATTTTATGCAAAGGAGGAGATCACTATGCAGGAAATAGTTGAAAGCGCACTTTTTGCAGCAAAGAAAGCCGGTGCCTCTTACGTTGATATCCGGTCTATCCAAAGAGAGGAAGAAGATATTACCACGAAAAATGGTGCAGTAGATGCAATAAAACGCACTAGTTCCAAAGGGTTTGGAGTGAGAGTTATTGCAAATGGGGGATGGGGTTTTTCATCTTCATTTATAGCTACCCCCGAAGAAGGAGAAAGAGTAGCAAACGAGGCTGTTCAAATTGCACTTGCGAGCAGTAAAACAAAGTTAGAAGACGCAAAAATGAGTGATTTTAAAGTTCATCAGGATAGAGTGCCGCAACCAGTCAAAATTGATCCATTCGAGGTGCCTGTTACAAAGAAAATTATGATTCTCCTTGAGGCAGATAAGGCAATGAATGTGCAAGGTATTATTGTGAGAAAAAGCTCTATGCACTTTTCAAAGGAGTGGAAAACTTTTGCATCATCTGAAGGGGCATACATAGAACAGGAGAGAATTGTCAGTGGCGCAGGAATATCAGTTGTTGCAACTGACGGCAAAGAGATGCAAGTGAGAAGTTATCCTGGCTCATTTGGCGGCGACTATCAAAGGAAAGGGTTTGAGTTTGTTGAAGAACTGGACCTTGTTTCTCATGGCAAAGAGATTGCAGAGCAATCCATAAAGCTGCTTTCAGCAAAGCAATGTCCTTCTGGCACGATGGATATTGTTTTGGGGGGCTCACAAATGGCTCTGCAGATTCATGAATCAGTAGGACATCCTACCGAACTTGATAGAGTACTGGGAGAAGAGGCATCTTTTGCTGGTACTTCGTTTCTTACAGCGGACAAACTTGGTACATTTAGATACGGGTCTGATATAATGAATATTACCGCCGACGCAACAATCCCTGAAGCTTTGGGAGGATTTGCGTACGATGACGAGGGTGTTAAGGCAAAAAGAGTTTATCTTGTGAAGGACGGGATATTTGTGGGTTATCTTAATTCAAGGGAGACGGCGGCGAAATTAGGACTTGAGGTTATGGGCGCGATGCGTGCAGACAATTGGAATAAAATGCCTATCATAAGAATGACAAGTATTAATTTAGAGCCAGGCGACAAGACGTTTGACGAATTGATTAAAGGTGTTGACCACGGTATTTTAATGGAAACAAATAAAAGTTGGAGCATTGATCAAAATAGGCTGAATTTTCAGTTTGGCACTGAAATAGGATGGGAAATTAAAAACGGAAAGATCCAGGAAATGGTAAAAAATCCCACTTACACAGGAATTACGTATGAATTCTGGCGAAAATGTGATGGTATAGCAAACAAGGATTTCTGGCATGTCTGGGGTGTACCAAATTGCGGGAAAGGGGAGCCAATACAGGTGATGCAGGTGAGTCATGGTACTGCTCCGGCCCGTTTCAGAGATATAAAAGTAGGGGTGTTGAAATGATTGGGAAAGAAAGAGTGCTGGATATATTAAAAAATGTGATATCCCTGTCTAATGCTGATCAAACTGAAGCCTTATTTATGGGAGACGAATCGCACCTGACAGGTTTTGCTAATAACTATATCCACCGAAATGTTGGCGGGAAGGATTGCAGTCTTTCCGTGAGAGTTGCAATCGGGAAAAATGTTGGCTCTGCGATGGTGAATAGTTTTTCTGAAGAAGTTGTTAAAAAAGTTGTTCACGATGCAATTCTTATTGCAAAGAATCAGAGGGAAAACCTTGATTTTGTCTCATTCGCAAAACCGGAACAAAGAAAAGACAGAGATTTTTTCGTAGAGGCAACAGCTAATTGCACTCCAGAGCTCAGGGCAGAGTATGTAAGTAAGATATTAAGTAAAACAAAGGCAAAAGGGTTTATTGGTTCAGGTAAATTTGAAACAAATGCTTTAGAAGTTGGAGTAGCAAATTCTTTAGGCGTGGAAAGATACACGAAATTAACGATAAGCACGCTTAAAAGCGTTGTATTAACAGATACTTCAAGCGGTTATTCAGAATATTCTTCAGTTGATGTTAATAAAATCCCTCTTGACGATATTATCAGGGAGAGCGTCAAGGTTGCAGAAAAGAGTCAAAATCCTGTATCAATTGAGCCCGGGAAGTATGAAGTAATTCTTACACCATATGCACTTGCAGAACTAATAGGGAGCCTTTGTTATATTGCATTAAACGCAAGGGCGATGAACGAAGGTATGAGCTTTCTTATCGGGCAGATTGGAAAAAAGGTACTTGGTGAAAGCATTACGATGCTGGACGACGGTCTTTCTCAGGAAACAATTTCTCTTCCGTTTGATTTTGAGGGTGTGCCAAAGAAAAAAGTAATGTTCTTTGATAAAGGAGTCGCTAAGGGTGTTGTGTACGACACGCTTACAGCGTATAAAGAAGGAAAGAAATCGACTGGGCATTCACTTCCTCAACCGAATCCGTACAGCCCATACCCGATGAACCTTATCATGGAAGGCGGCGAAAGCAGTAGGGAGAAAATGATTTCCCATGTGGAAAAAGGGCTTTATGTCCAGCGGTTTTGGTATACAAACCCGATGGATCCAAGAAATACTGTCATTACAGGAATGACAAGAGACGGATTATTCCTTATAGAAAACGGGAAAATCACAAAACCTGTCAAAAACATGCGTTTTGTTGAAAGCATTGCAACTGCGTTAAACAATGTTCTGGAATTAAGTAAAGAGAGAAAAATTATTTATGATATGGCGTCTGTTACCGTGCCATATGCGCGGATAAAAGATTTTACTTTTACAGGAAAAACCGAATTTTAGGAGGAGGTACAGATGAAGAGATACGGGATTTTATGCGACGGAGGAGATGCACCTGGTATTAATGCAGCAATTAGAGCAGTTGCACGGGAGGCATACGAAAAAGACGATGAAGTATTAGGCTTTATAGATGGTTTTATAGGTTTGATAAAAAATGATGTTAGAATTATTACAAAGGATGTAGTATCAGGTATTTTACCACTTCCAGGGTCTGTGCTGGGAATTTCCCGTATTAATCCATTTAAAGATCCAAAAAATGTCCAGGCAATCAAGGAAAATTTTAGGAAAAATTCATTGACTCTTTTGGTGATCATCGGTGACAGAGATACAGTAGATATAGCTAAGAAATTTTCTGACGAAGGCATTCCTTCCATTGTAATACCGAAAACAATAGATAACGATGTGTACGGCACAGATTTTACTATAGGGTTTGATACAGCTGTGACTACGATCAGTTCTGCATTGGATAACCTTCATGCTACTGCGTCAGCACACCACAGGGCAATGATCGTGGAAACAATGGGCAGAGAAACCGGATGGCTTGCTTTATTTGGAGGGATAGCAGGTGGAGCAGATTATATTATCATACCTGAAATTCCTTATAAAATGGAAGAAGTTGCAGCACACCTCGCGAAACGGAAGAAGGAAGGAAAAAATTTTAGTATCGTGATAGTAGCTGAAGGGGCTCCTCTTCCAGAAGGAAAAGCTGAACAAAAGGAATATGATGAATTTGGACATCCGGTGAACAGCAAAAGAATGGTAGGTTACACAATTATGGAAGAACTTGAAAAGATTACCCATATTAAAACCCGTACGACTGTACTTGGGTATATACAGAGAGGCGGCATACCTACAAATACGGACAGAATTTTAGCAACAAGACTTGGAGTAGCTGCAATAAAGTTTGCAGATAAAGGTAAATTTAATGGGCTTGTAGGGGTTTGCGGAAGGGATATTGTGTTCAGTCCTCTTGAAGAAGTTGCAGGGAAAATACATAGTGTTAACCTGGAATTTTACAGGTTGGCTAAAACCTTTTTTTAAGAATGGACAACCGCACATTAAAAAATTATATAAGTAAACTTGACAGCGCAATAAATATAAATTATAATTCAATTATATCATTGAAAGGAGGAGTAAAAATGAGAATTAAAAGGCTGTTAGCATTATTGCTTGTCGTAGTAATGGTTGGGGTAGTATTTGTAGGATGTGCCCCAAAAGTGGAAGAACCAGTTGAAAAAACGATTAAAATCGGGCTTGTGACAGACGTCGGTGGAAGAGGTGACAGATCATTCAATGATTCTGCCCTTCGCGGATTAGAAACATGGGCAGGAAAAGTGGAGTATGTAAAAGGCGGCGGGTACGAAGCAATTACCGATGCAGAGTTTGAAGCGAGTATCCCGGACGATCTAAAAGACAGGAACATTCAGCCATTAGGTATCTCTGCTATGGTTCTTGAATCAAAAGACAAAAAAGATTACATCCCGAACATTGCAACACTTGTTGAGCAAGAGAAATGTGATCTTGTCATTGGCGTAGGATTTATGCTTGCAGGCGCAATTGGCGAATCTGCTGTGAAATATACTGATACAAAGTTTATGCTGATTGATGCGCCTCCTGTAGATGAGGATGGCAACATGATAGACCCACCAAATGTTGTAGGTTACCTGTTTAACGAGCATGAATGCGGATTCCTTGTGGGAGCAATTGCAGCATATGCAACAGGAACTGGCAAAGCTGGCTACATTGGCGGAATGCCAATTCCCCCAGTATTAAGATATGAAGCTGGTTACCTGGCTGGTTTAAAGACAATAGATCCAAGTATTGTGGTTATTGGCCAGTATACCGGCAGCTTTACAGAACCCGCATTAGGTAAGAGTGCTGCAGAGTCTCAAATTAGCCAGGGTTGTGATGTATTATTCCATGCTGCAGGTGCAACAGGAAACGGAATGTTCCAGTCAATCTGTGAAAGAGGAGCACCTTTCTGGGGTATCGGCGTTGATGTAGATATGGGTCTTGACCCTCATCTTTGCCCTGACAGAACACTCACTTCTGCCTTGAAGCATGTAGATTATGCAACATATCTTGCGATCAAGGCCGTCGTAGAAGATACATTCCAAAGTGGTCTTGTGACAATGACTCTAAAAGATGGTGGTGTGGGCTATGCTCCGGACCATGTGGCAGATGCGCTTACCCAGGAACAAATTGATAAGGTTGAGCATTTAAGACAGATGATGATAGATGGTATTTTTGAAGTTCCAACAGATCCAGATAAGGTAGATGCTTGGACTCCTCCAACTGATTTTTAATACCAGGAGATGACGTATTTATACAGGGTGGAGTGATTCCACCCTGTATTTTTAATGAGAGGTAAAGATGAAGGCATTAGAAGTCAAGGGGATTGTTAAACAGTTTCCAGGCGTTCTTGCAAATGATAACATAAATCTTTCCATAAATAAAGGAGAGATTTATGCTATTGTAGGAGAAAACGGAGCTGGAAAATCGACTTTAATGAAAATTATCTATGGATTATATACCCCGACAGCAGGCGAAATTTTTGTATTTGACAAGAAAGTTGACATTAAAACTCCCCATGATGCAATTGCCTTAAAAATTGGCATGGTGCATCAGGAATTTATGCTGATACCCCGTTTTACTGTGACAGAGAACATTGTGTTAGGCGATGAGCCCAGCAAAGGAATAGTTTTTGACTACAAGAAAGCATTAGGTCAGATAAAGGAGTTATCCGAGAAGTTCGGCCTAAGCGTGGACCCGGCAGAAAAAGTGGCAAACCTTCCAGTTGGTATCCAGCAGAGGGTGGAAATACTGAAAATACTGCGGAGAGGAGCAGAAATATTAATTTTTGATGAACCTACCGCAGTGCTTACCCCAGAAGAGACAGAAGATTTATTTAAAACTCTAATGAAGTTAAGAGAGGATGGCAAGACAATTATATTTATTTCCCATAAACTCAAGGAAGTAATGGCTATTGCAGATAGAATTGCTGTTTTAAGGCGTGGAAAATTACAGGGAATTGTGGAAAGAGATAAAACAAGTGAAGTAGAACTTGCACGAATGGTCGTTGGAAGAGATGTGGTATTAAAAATCCCCAAAGCTAAGGCAAAGGTTGGAGAGACGGTAGTTTCAGTCCGCGATCTTACGGTAAAGAGTAAAAGAGGAATTATAGGGCTAAAAGATGTTTCTTTTGACGTCCATGCAGGTGAAATTGTTGGCATTGCTGGAGTAGAAGGAAACGGGCAGGCAGAATTAGTAAATACATTGATTGGTTTTATCCGGCCGGTTAAAGGATCCATTATGTTTGATGGCGAAGAACTTAAATTGCTTACTCCGTTTAATATAAGAAAGAAAGGGATGGCGTATATCCCTAAAGATAGAAAAGCGAGAGGCCTTGTACTGCCTTTTAAGTCAAGAGAAAATATTATTATGGGCCAGCATACTCTTTACCCTTTTTCAAAAAATGGAGTACTAAATAATATTGAAATAGATAAGTTTGCAACAAAAAAATTGCAAGAATTTGATATAAGACCAAGAGATATATACGCGAGAGTTAGAAATCTTTCTGGAGGGAACCAGCAAAAGCTTATTCTTGCCAAAGAAATGTCTATGGAACATAAGTTTCTTCTTGCTTCCCAGCCTACGAGGGGATTAGACATTGGCGCTATGGAATTCGTGTACCATAAACTCATAGAAGAAAAGGAGAGCGGTGTAGCGATTTTATTAATTTCTCTTGAATTGTCGGAAATTATGGGTCTTTCAGACAGGATATTAGTGTTGTACAACGGAGAAATTGTTGGAGAGACAACGCCGGATAAGACAACGGAAGAAGAATTGGGGCTTATGATGCTCGGGCTGAAAAGGCAGGAGAAGGTGGCACAATGAAAGATGTGTTGAAAAGGATTGTTTTTGGAAAAAAAGAAAAATACTGGTGGATGACTGCTGTAGTCCCTTTGATTTCTATTCTACTTTCATTTATTGTAGGAGCGATTTTTATAAAAATTACGGGCAGAAGCCCGGTTCTTGCATATAAACTATTGTTTGGGGCATCAGGTCTGTTTCCCGGTCCCTACTGGAAAAGCCATTTTGCAGAAATGCTTCTCTCTTCTTCTATGTATATTGCGACCGGCCTTGGATTTGCAATTGCTGCGAAAGGCGGTCTGTTTAATATCGGGGCAGAAGGCCATTTTATTGTTGGCGGCATTGCTGCTGCTTACCTTGGATATGCACAGCCATTTGCGGGTTTACCAAAGTTTATCCATTTACCTCTTATTTTTGTGGGGGTTATTCTTGCAGGAGGTATCTGGGGTTCTATTGCAGGCTACCTGAAGGCAAAAAGGGGTATACACGAGGTTATCACAACGATTATGCTGAATTGGATTGCTTTATATCTCATTGAGGCGTGGCTTGTTATTGGTCCTATGGAAGCAGCAGTTGAAACAGGAATATCAGGTACGCCATATATCAGCGTGTCAGCTAAACTGCCAAAAATTTTTGCCGGTACACGGCTTAATATCAGCATTATTATTATTCTGGCAGTAACGTTTTTCATTTGGTTTTTATTTTATAAGACAACATTTGGATATGAAATACGTGCTATGGGCCATACATTAATTTTTGGCATGGAAGCTCCCAAAGCAGGTGGAATAAATGTCGAGAGAAAAACCATTCAAACGATGTTTATTGCCGGGGCTGTTGCAGCATTGGGTGGCGCATTCATGGTGTTAGGCGTTCTCTTCCAGTATCCTCCTATATTTGAGGGTGGATATGGATTTGATGGAATTGCTGTTGCTTTGATTGGCCAGAATGAACCGTTGGGAGTTATACTTGCAGGCATATTAATAGGAGCGTTAAGGACAGGTGCTACTACTGTTCAGCTTGCTCATATTCCCAAAACGTTTCCTTCTATTATAGAGGGTTTTACTGTTGGGTTTATTGCCCTCCAGGTGCTTATAAGGTATTGGATTATGAGACTTGTGGAGGGAAGGAAAAAAGCCATTCAAGTTGACATGGGAGGAGGCGCAAAATGAACAACAATATTCCTTTTTTAAATGCTTCTATTGCGCAGGCATTAGATTATACTGCTCCCATTCTTTTTGCTGCTTTAGGTGGTGTGATGTCTGAAAATGCGGGTGTTGTGAATATAGCACTCGAAGGAATGATGCGATTTGCTGCTTTTTTTGGCGTGTGGGGATCGTTTGTATCCGGTAATGCCTGGGTTGGATTACTCTGGGGTATCGGAATTGGCATTGCGCTCGGAGCTTTACATGCGTATATTACGGTTAAATGGGCAGGCAACCAGATTATTTCTGGCGTGGCAATTAACGTTATGGCAATGGGTATGATCACATACCTTCTCGAATCAATTTTTAAAACGACAGGTTATTCTCCGCCAGTAGCCTATTTTGGGGCTCCAGCCAGCAAAGTACACCTCACGTTTCTCAAAGGAATTCCTATTTTAGGTGCGTTTGCTGAGCTCACAATACTTATCTGGTTTGCGTTAATTTTGGTTGTTGTCTTACATTTTGTTTTATACCACACAGTGCTTGGGTTAAGGATTCGTGCTGTTGGAGAAAATCCTCATGCAGCAGAGACATTGGGAGTAAATGTATTTAAAATAAAATGGTTTGCTGTAATTACCGGCAGTGTTCTTGCAGCATTTGGAGGTTTGGCGCTTTCACTGGGGACATTATCTTCTTTTACCAACTCAATGGCTATGGGTAAAGGTTTTATTGGTTTGGCTGCTATGATTTTTGGTAATTGGACACCTTTTGGTGCACTTGGTGCGATACTTATTTTTGCCTGCGCACAGGTGCTGCAGTTATTTATGCAAGGAACAGCAACTGGGTTTGCAAAGTTAATTCCGTTGGGGTTCTATCTTTCTCTTCCGTATATGTTAACAATTGGCGCACTGATTGGTGTTGTCGGAAAAGCAGTTGGTCCTGCCGCAGACGGGATACCTTATGAAAAAGAAAGTTAGTTAATCTATACTTTGTGACGATTTAGTGCCTGGTTTTATTAAACGATGCCAGGCATTTTTTATGGGAACAGTAGTATAAATAAATCTTTTCCGTCTGTTTTATAATCTGAATTTAAGTCAGTAAAATGGTTAAATCCTTTGTCCATGTAAGTTTTACCAAAACTTTCTATAAGAATTTCTAAATCATTGCCATCCACGCGCTCATCCATGTTGATATCCCGTATGTCATATCCATTTATTGCAATATTGAATGTTTTATCTTCCAGCAACCCTTCGGTTGTGACAGGATCTTTTATTATAATCTGCCCTTTTATGTCTCCTCTTACTACGCCGCTGAAAACTATTTCTCCAACAGCATTGTTTAATCGTATTATCCCAAAGGCATTATCGATTATCGTGCTTTTCATTGAGGAAGATTTAATATAAATACCGGATGGTAGCAGTATAAACAGACTTGTTTTTTCTGGAATGTTCAATGTAATTTTTATATCTTTTACATTATCTATATGTAATGCTATAGGGTTTTCGGTTCTTTTTGTTGTAGTGTATTCTTTTTGTTTTTTCACAGGATTCCATGTAATTGCCGGGTCTCCATATAGGTTATAATCGTATATGTTCATTAAATTAGCTTCTATTGGATCTTCTATGTCATTGTAAAAATCATTTTCAAAAAACTCCTGAAACGCCGTATAAAGAGACTCTCCGACAGTTTTTCCCGAAGTTAGATTTTTTACAAAATAGTAGTTGATGCTTCCTGTTCCTCCATCATGAGGAGCGGCGAAATAAGAAGGCGAATAGCTTATTCCGGTTGATCCGATGAAAGCAACGCCTCCTTTTTCAAGTACGGCTTTACCAAGGTTACTCACGCCATTTTCATTAAGGCAGCTACCGGAGAAAAAGATGCCGTTTGCTTTAAAAGTGTCGTCTTTGGAGATAAAACTTTCGAATTTAAATTCACTATCATCTGGAATGCCATTTTCATTTTTATCATTCCAAATTTCCCTGTATGCTGCAGAATTGCTTCCGTGAGCTACCCAGTTTACAAATCCTGCATCAGGTAGAACTGAATAAAAATTTTCTTTTGTAAGTTCAAAATCTGCGTCATATATTGACGGGAAAGAGCCAGATTTTTCATACAGCCTGATGACATCTCCGTCAAGAAAAGTAGCGATGAGTTCTTCTTCTCTTGCCCCATCACCGTTAAATATCTTTGCTCCTTGATAAATTTCTCCCGGGTATGCGATAAATGATGCAGCAAGTACAGCTGTTTGGGGAGGATTTTCTTCAAACTGGATTGTCTTGTTGAAAATTTTTTCAATCTCTTCATTGCTGTCAAATGGAATTCTTCCTACGAAAATATCAGGTGCTATATTCATCCGGTCGTCATAAAGCTCTCCGGGGAATAAATCTCCGTCTTTGTCTAACTCTTCGTTCAGTAATGCGTAATACAGATCTGTTTTTGTTTCTGAAGGGGCACTGTATGAAGTCGAATGTACCGTGCCTGATGGGTACATTGAAGGACGCGGGATTGTGTTTTCGCTTCCAAGAATAAGCAGGTACCCTTTGACAGAGGCAATTTTTTTGAGAAAATTTCTTATTTCCGAAGGGCTATCTGAACCGATTTCTTCAACTGTTATAATTTTTACATCGTATTTTTTGTTTCTTGTTTTGGCAACGAGCTGTGCGCTTTGTATAAGATTATTCGTTGTAAGAATAAGATATTGGGTTTTGTGCGTTATCGTTGCTTTAGCTCTATGAGTGTTGTAAACAGAGAATATTAAGACAAAAACAATAATGAAAATGAAAGTTTTTTTGCTTCCTGCAGTATTATTTGTCTGCATTACATTTGCACAAATAAGCTTATGTGGGTGATAAATATTATTAAAGATGAGCTGAACAGCAGTTCAATGAAGAGTTGTTTTTCAAAATCCTTTTTCCTGTAAAAATATAGAAGGATGCAAAGAATTGCCGAAACCATCACTACGATGAGATTAAGATTTAAGGGCTCAGCTAATAGCGAAACAGTGTTTATAAAGAAGAGCAGAAATAGGACAAGGTAAAAAAAACGTTTTTTAAATTCATTATTTTGCCAGATGAGAAAGAGGGAAAAGAGCATAAGAACAAGCCACCCCCATATGTTGAATGAGAACATTCCTGTAATTGATGGCGTGACAAAAAGGGAGAAATACAGCAGGATTGCGGATATAGAAGCAAAGTAAGATTCCTTGCTTCTATATTTGGTACGATTTGATGCGGCGTAGAAAAAAATGCTCAGCAAAAAAAGCACTAACGAAAAAATAAGAAACCTGATAATCCCCATAGAAAGTACATTAAACAGAATGAGATAAACGATAAAATACGATGCAACAATTGTTAAAGGCAATTTGAAAAAATCTTTATCTTTTTCCCGCATTTTTTTTAAGAGATTTTAAAATAGAGGAGTAAGGGCGGGGATATTTTGGGGGAGTTTCTTTTACTTTTTCTATACAGATGAGATAACTTTTGTGCTGTGTACGGGGGAGTTGATATTCCTTTATATTTTTGATGCGTCCTCCCAATTTTTCTATAAATGGAATAAACTTCTCTATTCGTTCTATCTCTTTACCTCCTTTCCAGAATACTGCGTTCCCGCCTATTTTTAAAAGGGGGAGGGCAATTTCAGAAATGACAGGAATTTTGCTTACTCCCCTCATTGTAACGATATCAAATTTTTCTCTAAATTCTTTTTCTTTGCCTAATTTTTCTCCTCTTCCGCTGATAAGCGTTACGTCCCCAATTCCCAATCGTCTCAGTAACATACCTATAAAGAATACCTTCTTTTTTTGTGAATCCACAAGCGTAAGGTGAAGTGACGGAAAAACAATCTTTATGGGAAGGCCGGGAAAACCGGCGCCAGTTCCAATATCGATTAGCTTTTCATTGCCCTTAACTGGCGTTGCCTGGACAAGATGAAGGGAATCAACAAAATGTTTTATAGCTATTTCATTGTCATCCAGAATAGAAGTAAGGTTGAAACGGGTATTATTCCATTGCTGAAGCAGGTTTTTATATACTTTAAATGCACTTAGCACCTCAGGTGTAATTTTTAACTTTATTTTTCTGGCTTCGCTTGTGATAATTTTTTCAAATTTCATTTTATTAGTTCGAAATTTATCTCTCCTTTTTCCAGATATCCTTTAATCTTTGTTCCTTTCTCAATATCGTGCGAAAGGATAAAAGAGGCAAGAGGGTTTTCTATATATTTCTGGATAGTTCTCTTTAACGGCCTTGCGCCATATATTGGGTCAAATCCTTTATTTGCAAGGAATGTTTTAACTTCGTCTTCTATGGTTAGTTTAATGTCTTTTTCTTCAAGTTTAGTTAATGTTTCTCCAAGGAGAATATTTACAATTTGTTTGATTTGATTGATGCCTAATGGGTTGAATATGATTATTTCATCAATTCTGTTCAGAAACTCCGGCCTGAATATATGACGCATATCTTCCTGGACTTTTTCTACAATTTTTTCATACTGGTCCATATATTCTTTTGTACTGGGGAGCGCATTAATATCTGAGATATATCTGCTTCCAATATTGGAAGTCATTATGATAATTGTGTTACGGAAATCTACGGTCCTCCCTTTTGAATCTGTAAGCCGTCCATCATCAAGTACCTGCAATAAGATGTTGAATACATCTGGATGTGCTTTCTCGATTTCATCAAGCAAAATGACAGAGTAGGGATGCCTTCTTATTGCTTCTGTTAGTTGACCGCCTTGTTCATATCCGACGTATCCTGGAGGTGCACCAATGAGGCGTGAAACTGAAAATTTTTCCATGTATTCTGACATATCAATTCGAATCAGGACTTTTTCTGTGTCGAAGAGCTCTTTGGCTAATGTTTTTGCAAGTTCTGTTTTGCCAACACCTGTTGGCCCAAGGAAGATGAAAGAGCCGAGCGGCCTGTCAGGATCTGATAATCCGGTTCTTGCACGCCTTATAGCATTTGAAACAGCAATAATTGCCTGTTCTTGCCCAACAACCCGTTTTTTTAACGCATCTTCGAGATGTAGTAATTTTTCTTTTTCGGAAGTAAGCATTTTTGAAACAGGTATACCTGTCCATTTTGAAACTATGGCAGCAATCTCTTCCTCACCTACTTCTTCTTTGAGAACTGCTCCATCTTTTTGTATTTCTTGCAATTTTTTATTTGCGTCTTCCAGTTGTTTTTGAAGAGAAGGCAACTCTCCATACAGAAGACGTGCTGCTCCATCTAAATCTCCGTGCTGTTCCGCGAGTTTTGCATTTGTGCGTACTTTGTCTATTTGCTCTTTGATTATCTTTATTTTGTGAATTGCATCTTTTTCCTGAGTCCACTTTACTGTTAATGCAATATCTTTTTCTTTCAGATTAGCGAGTTCTGCTTCAATTTTTTTAAGTCGTTCTGATGTATCCGGGTCATTTTTCTCTTTTTCAAGTGCTTTCTTTTCCATTTCCAGCATTCTGATTTTTCGTTTTAATTCATCAAGTCCCACAGGCATGCTGTCTATTTGCATTTTAAGAAGAGAGGCTGCTTCATCCATGAGGTCTATTGCTTTATCTGGAAGAAATCTGTCGGTGATATAGCGGGCGGAAAGTTTAGCGGCAGCAATAAGCGCAGAGTCTTTGATTTTGACTCCGTGATGCACTTCGTATTTTTCTTTTAACCCTCTCAGTATGGCAATTGTTTCCTGGACAGAAGGCTCGTTTATCAGTACTGGCTGGAATCTTCTTTGAAGTGCAGCATCTTTTTCTATGTATTTTCTATATTCATCAAGCGTTGTTGCGCCTATAGTGCTCAGCTCCCCACGGGAAAGTGCAGGTTTTAACATATTTGATGCGTCAAGCGATCCTTCGGCCGCTCCTGTCCCCACTACGGTATGAATCTCGTCTATGAATACGATAATTTTTTCCTGGGATTGTTCAATTTCATCTATTACTGCTTTTAATCTGTCTTCGAACTCTCCCCTGAATTTTGCACCAGCAATCAGTGACCCCATATCAAGCTGGAATATTTCTTTGTTTTTAAGTGATTCAGGTACGTCTCCAGATACAATTCTTTGGGCAAGCCCTTCTGCTATTGCGGTTTTGCCTACACCTGCTTCACCTATGAGAATGGGGTTATTTTTAGTTCTTCTTAAGAGAATCTGCATTGTATGACGGATTTCTTCGTCTCTTCCAATAACGGGATCCATTTTTCCTTCTCTTGCTATTGCGGTCAGGTTTCTTCCATATTTTTCAAGGGCTTTATACTTAACTTCCGGTGTTCTATCTGTCACTTTTTTATCTCCCCGTATTTCTTTGAATGAATTTAATACATTTTGCCTCGTTATTCCATACCTTGCGAGAATTTTGCCTGTTTTTTCTGCATCGGAAATTGTGGCAAGAAAAAGATGTTCTGTGCTTATAAATTCGTCATCTATATTTTGGGCTTCTTTTTCTGCTCTTCTAAAAAGCTCTTCTAATCTGGGTGTGATATAGAATTTTTCGTCACTTATACCTTGAATTTTTGGGAATTTTTCAATAGCATCGTATATGTTTCTCAAAAGCAAATCTTTGTCTATTTTTAGCGTACTTAGAATCATGGGAACTATTCCATCCCTCTGCTGGATAAGGGCAGCAAGTAGATGTTCGGCGTCTATTGACTGGTTATTTTGTGATGTGGCAATTCCTTTTGCAACCATCAATGCTTCCTGCGCTTTTTCTGTTAATTTGCTGGGATCCATGGAAAAACACCTCCTATTTTTTAATTTTAGCATAAAAACTGTAAAAATAAATATTCTGTGAAAAATGAACAAAGATTGAGTGTTTTGGTATGATATGAAAAAGTGCGGTGACAGGTTCTTTACATTTATTTATTCCTTTTATCATTTTAAAATAGCATCATTCATTTTCAGCGTGCTCATTGGATGTCGAGAACAAAGCATTCGCATAGTAGATAAATTCGTATGTGCTTTGGTGGGCAGTAATTGGCTGGCATTTATGCATTTCTTATAAAATAAATTCTTGACTACGCATGTTAACTTCTTATACTTATTTGTAATGCGTGAAAGGAGAAGGTTCTATGTTTAAAAGAATTGCAAAGGCGATAGACATTCCTGCTGAAGAGGAAAGAATAATAGATTTTTGGAATGAAAATAAGATTTTTGAAAAAAGCCTTGAGATAAGAAAGGACAAGGAAAAATTTGTATTTTTTGAAGGTCCGCCTACCGCAAATGGGAGGCCTGGCGTGCATCATGGTTTGTCTAGAATATACAAGGATACAGTGTTAAGGTACAATTCTCTCAGGGGATTTTATACCCCAAGAAGAGGAGGATGGGATACCCAGGGGCTTCCTGTTGAGATTGAAGTGGAAAAAAAGCTTGATATTCATACAAAAGTGGAAATTGAGGCATACGGCGTAGAAAAGTTTAACAAACTCTGCAGGGAAAGTGTCATGCAATATAAGGAAGAATGGGAGAAAATGACAGACAGGATTGGTTTCTGGCTGGACATGGGGAATGCATATGTTACGTATGAAAATAAATATTTAGAGTCAGTATGGTGGGTTCTTAAGCAGATTTTTGATAAGGGATTGCTCTATGAAGGGCACAGAGTATCTCCGTATTGTCCAAGATGCGGGACGACGCTTTCGTCCCACGAAGTTTCCCTTGGGTATCAAAAAATAAAGGACCCGTCAATATTTGTGAAATTCGAGGTAGAGGATGACAAGTTCCCTGATACATATCTGCTTGTTTGGACGACAACTCCGTGGACGCTTCCATCAAACCTTGCTGTTGCGATAAACCCTGATTTTGCTTATGTTTTAGTGAATTATGAAGGAGAAAAGCTGATTCTCTCTGAAAATAGATTAAAAGAAGCATTAAAAGAAAATTACGAAATTGTAAAGACATTTAGTAGCAAGGAACTTGAGGGGGTAAAGTACAAGCCACTATATGACTATGCAGATTTTTCAGACAAAGAAAGGGATATGGCATATAAAATTGTTACAGCAGATTTTGTTACCAGTGGTGAAGGGACTGGTATTGTGCATATTGCTCCTGCATTTGGGGAGGACGACCTTGTAATCCGGGGAAAATATAATTTGCCATTTGTGCAGTTTGTTGATCTTGAAGGAAACCTTACAAAAGGCAAGTGGAAAGGAATGTTTGTAAAAAAAGCAGACCCACTCATTATAAAGGATCTTAAAGAAAGAGGATTGCTTTTAAGAAAAGAGCTTTATGAGCATGATTATCCATTTTGCTGGAGATGCGGTACGCCGCTTTTATATTATGCAAAGAAATCCTGGTTTATAAATATGACTAAAATAAAGAATCAACTTATAGCAAATAACGAAAGCGTCAACTGGTTTCCAGAGCATATAAAACATGGAAGATTTGGCAACTGGCTTGAGAATATCAAGGACTGGGCTTTGTCAAGGGAGCGCTATTGGGGCACTCCGCTGAATATCTGGGTTTGCAAAGAGTGCAACCATAAAGAATCTATAGGAAGTATCGAAGAACTGAGGGAAAGGGCAATAGAAGAGGTACCTTCCGATGTCGAACTCCACAAACCTTATGTGGATAGCTTTCATTTGCAATGCTCAAAGTGCGGCGGGGTTATGGATAGAGTTCCTGAAGTAATTGATGTATGGTTTGATTCGGGTTCAATGCCGTATGCCCAGTGGCACTATCCGTTTGAGAATCAAAAAGAGTTTGAGGGAGATTTTCCTGCAGATTTTATTACAGAAGCAATTGATCAGACACGAGGGTGGTTCTATTCATTACTTGCAATATCTACATTGATAAAGGGAGTTTCTCCATATAAAAATGTAATGTGCCTTGAATTAATACTTGACGAAAAAGGCCAAAAAATGAGCAAGAGTAAAGGAAATGTTATTGATCCCTGGGTAATTTTAAATGAGCAGGGAGCAGATGCATTCAGGTGGGCGATCTACACAGCATCTCCACCATGGTCTCCAAGAAGATTTGGAATAAATGTAGTGAGTGACGCAATGAAGGGCTTTATTATTCCATTAAGAAATGTTTATTCTTTCTTTTCATTGTATGCAGATATAGATAATTTTAACCCGCTTTCTATTCCTTCCATTCCTGTTGAAGACAGGAATATCTTGGATAAATGGATCATTGCAAAAACTGAAAAACTGAACCAGACTATTATAGAGAAGATGAAGATATTTGAAATTACATTTCTTACCAGAGAAATTCAGTCATTTGTTGATGAATTATCTAACTGGTATGTAAGGCGTTCGCGCAGGAGATTTTGGAAAAGTCAGAATGATTCTGACAAGCTTTCTGCATATTTTACGCTTTACGAAGTGCTGAAAAAGCTTGCGCTTCTACTTGCGCCATTTACACCATTTCTTACAGAAACATTGTACAGCAATCTTGTAAAAGGTATTCTGCCTGACACAAAAGAGAGCGTCCATCTTGAGGATTATCCTGAGCCAAATGATAAATACATAGACGAAAAACTTATTGAAGACATGGAGCTTATTATAAATATAACTTCGCTTGGCCGTGCTGCAAGAAAGATGTCAAAAATAAAGGTAAGGCAGCCTCTTTCAAAGCTTGTAGTATACGTAGAAAATAACGAAGAAAAGGGGATTATTGCAAAGAATAGCGGTGTTATAGAAGAAGAGCTTAATGTTAAAGATGTTGAGCTGATAGATAGTATTTCAAAATATTGCGCGATAATTCTTAAACCAAATCTTCTTGTGCTTGGCAAAAAGTACGGAAAAAACCTTCCAGAAGTTACAAAACAGTTGAATAATCCACAAAAGGGTGTAGAATTTGTAAAAATAGGCAGGGTTATGGTTAATATAAACGGGGAGGAAGTAGAACTTTCCGGAAGTGATTTGGTTCTTGAGCTTGAAAATAAAGGGAATTATATTGGCGTAAGAGACAGAGG
>JAUXIC010000065.1 GCA_030621215.1 Caldisericota bacterium | reverse complement strand
GAAATTAACACAAAAATCGTGATTACAAGCCAGCATCAGGAGATGCTGAAACAAGTATTAGATATATTTGATATGAAAGCAGATTATGACCTTAATGTAATGGAGGACAGACAGACCCTCACAAAAATTACAACGAAAGTGCTGAATGGACTAAGAAAAATATTTGATAAAGAAAAACCGGATCTTGTCCTTGTGCACGGGGATACAACAACCACATTCTCCGCAGCGCTTGCAGCATTTTACGAAAAGATACCGATAGGCCATGTAGAATCGGGCTTAAGAACACATAACAAACTCTTTCCATACCCGGAGGAAATTAACAGAACACTTACGGATACCCTGGCAGATTTGCATTTTGCCCCTACCAATTCTGCGAGAAAAAATTTGTTAAAAGAAGGAATTCCCGAGGAATCTATTTTTGTTACAGGAAATACCATAGTAGACGCTGTACAGGAAATTTTGAACTTAAAAACAGATACTGCCACCTCAATTGTAAAAAACAGTGAAAAATTTATTATTGTTACAGCCCACAGAAGAGAAAACTGGGGCGAACCTATGCAAAATATCTGTGAAGCAATAGATTTTGTGAGCAAAAAACATAAGATAAAATTTATATTTTCTGTCCACAAAAATCCATTAGTCCGCAAAACTGTAAAAAATGTCCTGGGCAAAAACAAATACATAAAACTCATGGAACCTATGAGTTACACAGATTTCATACCACTTGTTGCAAAAAGTTTATTTATCCTCACAGATTCGGGAGGTATCCAGGAAGAGGCGCCTTCTCTGCATAAACCCGTACTGCTGCTAAGAAATGTAACAGAACGGCCAGAAGCTGCAAACAGTGGAATAGTAAAAATTATCGGAACAGAAAAAGAAAATATTATCAAAAACATAGAAAATTTACTGGGCAGCAAAGAGATCGTTAGTAAGATGTCACATGCAAAAAATCCTTTTGGAGATGGCAAATCCGGGAAAAGAATCGCAACCATAGTAAAAAACTTTTTAACAGAGGAGAGCACATATGGAATACTTTGAAATTAAAGGCGGCAGGCCCCTTAACGGTATCGTAAAAATTTCTGGAGCAAAAAACGCAACGTTCCCCATCCTTTCGGCAGCTCTGCTGATAGACGGAAAAACGCATATCAAAAAAGTCCCAAGAGTAATAGACGTAATAAATTTCATCAATATCCTGAAGGAATTAGGAGTTAAAATTGAAGAAAATAAAAACGAGATCACAATAGATGCAACCGGAAATGTAAAATCAAAAATAGACCATAAGAAAAACCATAACTTAAGAGGCACCCAAACACTGTTGGGAGCACTTATGGGAAGAAACAGAGAAGCAATGCTTCCCTCTCTGGGAGGATGCAACATTGGAGCCCGCCCGATAGATCTGCATCTTAAAGGACTAAAAGAATTGGGAGCCACTGTAAGCTGGAAAGCAGGATATCTTCACGCAAAAGCAAAAAAACTCACAGGAAACTCAATATACCTCGATTTCCCAAGTGTTGGAGCCACAGAAAATCTGATTATCGCGGCAACAAAAGCTCACGGCACTACAATATTAGAAAATACGGCAAGAGAACCTGAAATAGAAAATCTTATAGATTTCCTGAACAAAGCAGGTGCAAATATCCAGACCAAAAGGCCAGGTGTAATATATATTAAAGGCGTAAAAAAGCTTCACCCTATAGATTTCACTCTCATCCCGGACCGTATAGAAGCTGCCACATATCTTATAATGGGAGCGATAACCCGTGGAGATATTACAATTAAAGATGTAAAAACACAGGATTTTGAACCAGTCATTATGAAATTAAAAGAAATGGGCGCAAAAATAGAAACAAAAAATAATGAAGTACATCTATTTGCAGATGGAAGATTCAAAAGCGTAAATATAAAAACTCTTCCCTTCCCGGGCTTTCCAACAGATGTTCAACCGCAAATAATGTCTCTTATGTCAGTATCAAAAGGAACGAGCATAATCATAGAAACCATATTTGAAAATAGATTTAGAGCCGGAGAAGGACTACAAAAAATGGGAGCATCCATCCTAATAGAACATGATTCAGCTATAGTAACAGGAACAGAACGACTAAACAGTGCAGACGTAGCAGCTCCGGATTTAAGAGGAGGAGCAGCTCTTATAACGGCAGCTCTTGCAACAAAAGGAACAAGCAAAATACTTGACATCTACCACGTCGACAGGGGATATGAAAAAATAGAAGAGAAAATAAAAAAACTGGGAGGTTATATTGAAAGAAAAAATGATAACATTTGAAAAATATCACGGTACAGGAAATGATTTCATTATCATAGACGGGAGAAAATTCCCCTTAAAAGATCCCTTTTCAGCAGCAAAAGAACTTTGCAAAAGGCATTTTTCTATAGGAGCAGACGATCTCCTCTATCTTGAAGAAAGCAGTATTGCCGACATCAAAATACGCATCTACGAACCGGATGGAACAGAAGCAGATATGTGCGGTAACGGAGTACGATGCGTCGGAGCATATCTGTTAAAAGAAAGGGACGAAGAAGTCACCATCGAAACATTATCCGGGATAAAAAAGGTTTCAAAAAAAGACAACCTGTTTACTGTAGATATGGGAGAAATGCAGCCAGTAGGAAAATTCATCGCTCCCGAGCAAAATAAAATAATGGTAAATATGAAAATAGACGAAAAAACTTTCTATATAGTGTCAGCCGGAGAGCCACATGCAGTAGCTTTCACCCACGATTTAAAACAATTAGACATAGAGAGGGAAGCCCTGCCAATTGCGCGTAAATCTGAAGTTTTCCCGAAAGGAATTAACGTAGATTTTATAGAAAGACAAGGAAATGACATCAAAGTAAGAACCTTTGAAAGAGGCGTCTGGAACGAAACACTTGCCTGCGGCACGGGAGCCGTTGCGTCCTCATTCGTTGCAAAATATTTATTCAGCATAAGCAACGGAATAAAAGTACAGATGAAAGGCGGCGAACTCCTTGTAACATTCGAGAATAAGAAAATCTTCCTCACAGGCGAAGCTGAATTCGCATATAGAGGAGAAATAGGAGGCATTGAATGAAAAAATTGCTAATCTTGTTTTTATTCATTGTTTTAGTGCTGACTCCGCTATACGCAAGAGCAAAAGAAGATGCCAACTGGAGTAATGCAAAAGACATAAACGGAGGCATCATAAACAGCATAGCTCTTTCCCAGAATTTCAGCGCAGATAAAACAGTGTATGCTTCAACAGATACTGCTGTCTTTGTCTCAAGTGATGCAGGAAAAACATGGGACAAACTGTCATTTTCTTTCACAGAGGGAGCAAACATCGTCCTCATATCCAAAACTTTTCACGAAAACACTATCATTCTGGGCACAAAAGACGGCGTCTACATCTCGGAAAATAAAGGAAAATACTGGCAGGTATTTAACCGCGGGATGAAAGAGAGCTATATAATAGACCTTGTCGAAGATTCAGAAGGAAACCTTTTTGCACTCTCGTTCAACGGAAGCCTCATGAAAAGAAATAAAGATGACGATTACTGGAAAACTGTAATGCAAATATACCCCGCCGCAACAACCATCACGGCATCTCAAAATTACATCTATGCGGGATGCGAAGAGGGGACAATCTACAAAATAAACCCGTTAAGCAAAGAAAAAGAAGAAATAGCAAAAAACCTCACAGAAAGCCCCGTTTCAAAACTTTTGGTACATAACGGCACGATATACGCATCTACCTTCTACGACGGGATGTTCACAAGAAACAAAGGAGATTTTACCCACGAGCTCAACGGCACAAAAATAAATGACTTTGCATTGGAAAATGGCAAAATTTTTGTTGCAACAATTGACAAAGGCCTCATGGTAAAAAACGGGGAGTGGAAAACAATATCAAAGTTAGATGACGTTGCCGTAAAATGTATGGCAATTTCAAACAATTTTACAACAGATAACACGATATTTATAGGAACAATAGGCAAAGGCATATTCCGCTCAACTGATGCCGGGATAACGTTCACAAGGTCAAGCTATGGAATAACAGCTACATCTATCGTTACAGTCGAATTCTCATCCACGTACAGTACAGACGGCACAGTATTCGTAGGAACAAAACGCAACGGCCTGTACAAATCGACAGATTTTGGCAAAACATTCAGCTATGTTCCGTCCTTCACGTCTTCTTACAGCATTACAAGTATCTGTACGGCAAATGACTTCACAGCAACACAAACAGTATATGTAGGAACAGAAGGGGACGGATTATTTCTGTCGGCAGATAAAGGAAAGACATTTCAAAAGCTAAATATACTGCCGACGCAGTACATCTCCGCACTTTTCTATACAGATAACAGAACGTTCATTGTGGGAACAGGAGATCAGGGAATTTTCACTGCAAAGATCCAGGATAGCTTCTTCACCCAATCAAATAACGGCATTCTGCCTTTTGATATGAATATAATAAGCATAGCAGGAAGCGGAGACACAATCTTTATTGGAACAAACGGAGGAGGCCTGTACAAATCCACAAACTCCGGCAAAAGCTGGGGCAAAATCGGAGACAGGGATATTCCGCCGTACAGCATCTCTGATATCTCCCTCTCCAGCAATTACGCCTCCGACCATACACTTGTCATAGGAACGACAGGAGCAGGAATCTTTATCTCAAAAAACGGCGGATTGAATTTTACAAACATATCCAGTGCAACATTAAAGAACTACATGTGGGTAGACGGAGTACAGCTTTCTCCTGATTTTCCGGCAGACCACATGATATTTGCAGGTTCCTGGGACGGCGTATATCTCAGCACCAATTCAGGCAATACCTGGAGCAATATCACGGGAAACAAAGA
>JAUXIC010000070.1 GCA_030621215.1 Caldisericota bacterium | reverse complement strand
GCACTGCACAAAACCGGCCTGGACCCTCTTTTGCAGAGATTGTACGAACTTGTTTTATCAGCGGTACCGGAAAAAAAGACGACTGTAGTAAAAGAAAAAACCATCCAGCTTACCGAAACCGACTTAAGGAAATTTTTGAAAATCGAAAAAACAGATTCGCATACGTTTAAAGTAACCCAGGACGAATTGGAAAGAAGAGTCCAGCTAAGCGACCTTACGAAAACAGGAAGCATCGGGGAACTTAACAGATTTTTCAAAAAAATAAAATTAGAAAAAGAGCTGATAAGAGCAGGAATAAAAGAAGGAGACAGGGTAATCATAGGGAACAAAAGTTTTATATTTGAACAAGATGAAAAAAACAAATAAAATAGGCCTTTTTGGCGGGGCGTTCAACCCGATACATTACGGCCACCTCTTTGCCGCCAAAGAAGCGGTACAGACTTTTCAGTTAAAGAAAATCATCTTCATCCCCACAGGAAACCCTGTCTTTGAAAAACAGGAGCTGCTGGGTAAACAGATACGCGCCAATTTTGTAAAAAACGCTATTCTAGACGAAAAAGATTTTGAAGTTTCTCTTTTTGAAATAGAAAGAGAGGCACCTTCATTTTTTATAGATACACTGCAGTATTTCAACAACGGTGAGGATGTGCTTTTTACTATTCTCGGAGAAGATACATTTATGCAGTTCCATAAATGGAAATCGCCGGAAGAAATTTTAGAGAATTCATACCTCATCATAGCAAAACGGTACGAAGGCAATTTTGCCGCGACAAAAAGCTATGTAAAAGAACACTTCAAAAAATACGAAGAAAAAATATTTTTTCTTCCACACCCGTTATATCCGATATCGTCTACGCTGATAAGAGAAAGAATTAAAAAAGAAATGCCTGTTTCCTACCTTCTGCCCGAAAGCATAGAAAAAGAAATACTGGAAAATGGTTACTATAGATAAAGTAAGGGAAGAAGTTAAAAAAAGACTTTCGCCTGAGCGGTTTGAACATTCTGAAAGAGTTGCGTTTATGAGCAAAAAACTCGGCAAAATCTGGGATGGAGACACTGCAAAGCTCATTTACGCTGCCTACCTGCATGATATAGCACGTGATATGCCCACAAATGACCTGATAAAAACAGTAAAAGAAAACGGCTATAGAATAAGCAAACTTGAGTATGCAAAACCAGTCCTTTTACACAGCATAGCTGGAACAATTATCGCCGGAAAAGATTTTGGCATTAACGACCCAACAATACTCAATGCAATCCGTTACCACACAACCGGGAGAAAAGGGATTACCGTTAACGAAGCAATTATTTATGTAGCGGATTTTACAGAATGCGGAAGAAACTTCAGGGAAGCAGACATTGTAAGAAAACTCTCTTTCAAAAACCTCAAAGAAGCTGTTCTGAAGGAAACAGAGTTTAATGCCTCCTTTTTAATGAATAAAAGAAAACCTGTCCACCCATACTCCATAGAGATGTTTAATTATCTATTAAAAAATGAGATTCTTCCTTAAATCCTGTTTAATATGCGTCATTTTAGTTGACTAAAAATAGAATAAAAATATACTATAGATGCAAGCGGGAGTAGCTCAGTGGTAGAGCTCTGGCTTCCCAAGTCAGTTGTCGCGGGTTCAAATCCCGTCTTCCGCTCCAAAGAAGAGGCGCCGTCGCCAAGTGGTAAGGCAAGGGTCTGCAAAACCCTCATCGTCGGTTCGACTCCGATCGGTGCCTCCAATTTTATGCCGGGGTGGCGGAACTGGCAGACGCACGGGACTTAAAATCCCGCGATGGTGACATCATACCGGTTCAATTCCGGTCCCCGGCACCAGTTCCGGTATTGTTTTTTAGAATAATCGGTTTCGAGCTAAAAAATTACCAGCGGGCTTTATGTTCCTCTGCCCATCCAATAATATCTTTGATTTGAACAGGCGTTCCTGTATCCGGAATAATAGTCCCTGAAAAACGGCCGAAGAGCTGATGGTCATCAGATTCAAGAATTAAAAGGTTGGTTTTCGCGATGCGTTCATAAAAAGGAACAAATTGAATATTAACCCGGCTAGATAACTGCGTCCTAATGACCCACGGTTTCATAAAATCGTTCGGATCATATGAAAATACAACATCTTCGCTGAGTTTTGTAATTTTCCCGTCCACAAATATAGCATTTTCAGTCATTCCCGTTCCATCTGTCCACTTTCCGCCAAGATTTAAACCCACTATATGGCCGTTAGCAGTACCGGAACAAGCAGCCCAGTTCCAGGCAGTTGAGTATGGCCAGACGCCTCTCCCAAAATCCAATACTGCAAAGGATTTTCCCTGCTGAAAGTCAAAGCTTTTTCCGTGAGTCAGAACACGGCCATCTAAGGGAAGGCAAAGCTGTTTAGATGTAAACTGGAAACGATTTTCTCCCCAGGGAACCACAACATTTAAGGTTTCGTGCTTATCAACTTTTTTGACAAATAATTCTGCTGAAAGCGGCTGCCCTCCAAACGAAGGGCTGTCCACATGGATTCTGGTGCCCTGCTGCTCATTTAGGATTGACAAATTCATCGCTTTATGTTTAAAAATAACATCTCCTCTTACCACATCGGAAAGATTGCAACCCTTTCCGAATGGCACCAGCACGGATTGTTCAATAAAATTTTTTGTTCCATAATCCAGGAAATATGCAGTTGCAACGCCAAGATAATCCAGATTAGCCAGTGTAACAGAAAATAAGTGTTTATCATTAAAAACACACCAGTAGTTCCATCGCTTCTTCCGCAGCCAATGTCCCTTAAGATTGCAGGTATGAAGCGGGTGTCTTGACCACCCAATACTTTCTTTGGAAAGATTTCCCCTCGTATCACACAACAGTAAAGGCTTTGTAAGTTCAGTTTCCTCATAAAACCCTTTTTGCACTCCTTTCCTTTGTTCCATTCTGTAAGTCCCCCTTTTTTTGCCAAAAATCTGAGCTCACATTAACTTTCGGCCAATAATATTTCACGGCTAACATATTCCTGCATTCCCGCATCTAAAATAATCACAATCTGTTAAAATTACTATTTCTCTATATTATATAATATGGAAAAACTATGACAAGGAGGCACTACAATGAAAACATTAATAGTATTTTATTCAAGAACCGGGAACACCAAAAAAATAGCGCAAGAGATGGCAGAATTGATCCAGGGGGACATAGAAGAAATCATTGACGAAGAGAGAGGAATGGATTGTTAGGATGGTTAAATTCGGGAATGGATGCCGTTTTGAAAAGATACACATCTATAAAACAAATAGAGAAAAATCCCTCACAATACGACATTGTAATCATTGGCACGCCTGTGTGGGCAATCAATATATCCACCCCGGTGAGGACCTATATCCATAACTATAAAGATGGCTTCAAAAATGTAGCCTTTTTCTGCACATCCGCCGGAGATCGTCCTAAAGATACGCTAAAAATATTTAAAGATATGGAAAACCTTTGCGGCAAAACCCCCGTTGCTCTGGCAGGTTTTGGCGAAAGAGATGCAAATTCCTTTGCAAAAGTGAAAGAATTTGCTGAAAAATTAAATCTTAAATAGTGCATATGCATAAAAAATGCCTCTACGGGTTGACAATAAGCGTTTTTTACATAAACTCTTTCAGAGAACACAATGAAAGGAGAATAAAACAATAAAATGAATGATACCTATGGTATTGAAAAATTGGGAATCATAAACACAAACAAGGTATACAGAAATCTTACACGGGCAGAACTTACAGAGTTTGCGATACAGAATAAAGAAGGAATACTTACAGATAAGGGTGCTCTCAGCGTAAATACAGGGAAACATACAGGACGCTCACCAAAAGACAGGATTATTGTAGACCAACCATCCATACACGACCAAATAGACTGGGGGAAAATTAATATCCCTACAACAGAAGAAGTATTCGAAAAACTGTATGCAAGGGCAACGACCTACCTCCAGGGAAAAAATATTTTTATATACGATGGC
>JAUXIC010000047.1 GCA_030621215.1 Caldisericota bacterium | reverse complement strand
GCCACTTTATTGAATCTATTCAGATGCGAATCACATAGAGATGTAATAGTAGAAATAATAAAGATTATGTCAGAAAGGTCATGATTTGAAACTCTCCAATTTTATGCATGAAATTAGATCCATCTATTGTAGGAAAATTTTAAACTCCCATGTTGAGTTTACGAATGAATTTGTCATTGAATTAGATAATGGTTCAATAGGAGTAGGGTCTTCACCCATGGGAGAAACGTTAAGTATTTATGAAGATAGGATAAATAAAATAGAACATAAAAATATAATTGAGACAATAAAGCAGGATCAATATTTAGATATCCCAATGGATCAGGAAAAATTTGATGATTATTTACAACGAAAAATAAATGCCTTCGGAAGAAACAATTCGTATGCATTATCTATGGCTTTTTTTTATGCAATTAACAAATCTCGGTCTACTCCCCAAAATTGTAAGGGAAATAATAAAAAACAGACCTTTCCTAACTTATGCCTAAATATATTAAATGGGGGTATCCATGCATATACAAATCCTGTACTTAGTGACTTCCACGAATATCTGCTGGTATCAAAAAATAATAATTTAAAAGAAATGCTCAAAGATCATCAAGAAATTCAAAAAACAATAAAAGAAAAACTTTTGAATAAAAACAAAATTGTTGTGAACAATAATCTTGTAAATAAATTTGATACCGCAGACAATCGCAAATGTATCGAATTTCTGATAGACGTTATTCAGGAACTGAATCTTACAAACAAGTACGATTTGATGATTGATGCTGCAGGTACTGATTTATGGTCAGAACAGGGGTACAGATTTTCGTTGACAGACAATTCTTTGAAAACAAGTGACGAATTATATGAATACTGGATGGGTTTAATTAAGGATTATAATTTGAAATTTCTTGAAGATCCATTTCATGAAAAAGATTTTGAAAGTTGGAAAAAACTCACAACTACACAAGATAAATGTACTATTATCGGTGATGATCTGTATTCAGGAGATCCCCAAAAAATTCAAGAAGGTTTAACCAAAAAATATAGTGATGCTGTAATGCTAAAACCAAATCAAGCTGGTACAGTTACAGCCACGATAAAAGCGATTGAAAAAACACATAGTAACAATAAGATATTAATAATGTCTCACAGATCTATCAGCACCGAATCAATTTTTTTAGCTACTATCACACATATGTATAATGCAAGATATATTAAAAATGGACCTATTCTTACAGATTACTCATCAATAATAAGAATAAATGAACTTATTAGACTTTACGGAGATGCGATATGAATAAATTCACAATAATAAATACTGTCAGATACGGCGAAACCGACTATAACCGAAACAAAAGATACGCGGGAACAATAGACGTGTCTTTAAATGAGGTTGGGATCCGCGATACTGTAGTTGCAAATTGACGGATCGTTTACAAGGCAGTTGGTAATTGTCCGTGGGGTACCGCGGCTTAATGGGCACAGCGAAAAGTTAAAGGTTATATAGGTAATGTTCAATGAAGAACAAGATATATATGAAAATTAAGCAATATCTTCTACAGTATACGCTTTTCGAGAAGATTAAATATATTAAGTTGCGCAATACTAAAAAAAACAGATTAGAATACTATCCCGATCTGTTGGAAGATGGACAAAAACTTGTAATTGACTGGCCTGCTCACGTAACAAAACCTAAAGTTGGACTCGTTAAAGACTATGAGGAGCCCTTGATTACTCACCGAGATGATTATTGGCCTAAATATCAAAGATATCTTCAATACAATGAGATTCCATATAAATTCTTTGATGTATATAGATCTGACTGGATCGAAGAGGCAAAGACCTTTGATATTGTTGTTTGGAGGACAGCCAGCGATCCAGCCACTCAACGGGATGCAGAATCAAAAATATATATAATAGAAAATTGTCTTGGCAAACGTTGCTTTCCAAGTTGGAAAGAAATTTGGTTATATGAAGACAAAGTCAGGCAGCATTACTTATTTAAGATAAATAAGATCCCATCGGTGGAGACATTTGTCTCAAACAGCAAACAGGAGGTTCTTGATTTTGTTGAAACCACAGAATATCCTATTGTTTCGAAGATAACAACCGGGTCAGGCTCTCTTGGAGTAGAATTAATTAAGAATAAGAGAACGGCAATCAAATACGTTAATCGAATATTTGCTCCAGGGAGAAATACCTACTGGACTTATCTAAAGCAAAAAGATTATGTATATTTCCAAAAGTTTATACATGATGCTTTTTTTGATTTGCGCGTTATAGTTGTTGCAAACAAGTATTTTGGATACTATAGAAAAAGGCCAACTAATGATTTTAGGGCTTCTGGAGCAGGTCTTGTTGAAAAAAAAGAAATTCCCAAGGCAGCGCTTTTAATTGCAAAAGATTTAAAAGAAAAGCTTGATGCTACTATTGTATCTGTGGATATGATAAAATCAAAAACCGACTGTGAATATAAGGTGATAGAAGCTTCTCTTTTTATTAGAGCAGAATCAGCGCGACAATTGAAGATTAAGGGTGTTCCCGGATACTATGAATATTGTGATGGCAATTTTACTTTTAAACATGGGAAATATTGGACGGCGGAACTTGCGCTGAATGAAGTGCTGAAAAGTTGGATTAGTAATGCAAAGCCGCGGCATGTGGAGTGAATGAAATTGATGATGAACGCGAAGCAAAAGAAAATTATATTTATTATACCATCTCTCGTGGGTGGAGGAGCAGAGAGAGTCCTTATTCATCTGATAAATCATTTAGATAAAGAAAAATATAGTATCTGCTTGGTACTTTTTGAAGACATATTGGATTATAAAGATGATTTAAATTTTTCCGGTGAAATTCTATGCTTAGATAAAAAAAGTAGATGGGATTTTTTTAAATTAATTTTGAAAGTGAGGAAGATAATTAAAACTTATCAACCTGATACCGTTTTATGTTTTCTTCATTATACAAATATTGTAACTGTGATGGCGAGTTTGTTTTTAAAAAGAAAGTTCAAACTCATCCTTTGTGAACGCGATTATCCCCCTAAATATTTGCCTAAAACCCGATTTAAATATTTAAGAAGGTGGTTGATAAAATTTACGTATAGAAAAGCAGATACCATTTTAGCGGTATCTAAAAGTATCGCAAGAGTATTAGAAGAAGACTTTAATATAAAATCAGAAATAATTAAAACTATCTATAATCCTGTAATTTTAGACAAGATAAAGGATTTATGTCAAAAAGAGATAGAACATCCCTTTTTTGTAGATGAACGCGCTCAGATAATTTTAGGTGTTGGAAGATTGGTAGGCCAAAAAAGATTTGATAGACTCTTGAGGACATTTTCTCTGGTAAGAAAAAAACAGGATAGGGTTTATTTAATTATTTTAGGAGAGGGAGAATTGCGGAAAGAGTTAGAAAACTTATCCTTAGAATTAGGAGTAGACAAATGGACTGATTTTGTTGGATTCCAATTGAATCCCTATGCTTGGCTTCATAAGGCAGATATTTTTGTTTTATCTTCTGATTATGAAGGTTTTCCTAATGTAATTTTGGAAGCCATGGCGTGTGGAATACCGGTAATATCCACAGATTGTCCGTCTGGACCTAATGAAATAATTATAAATGGACAGAACGGTATTTTGGTGCCTATAGAAGATGAAAAAGCATTGGCAGAGGCCACTTTGAAATTGCTAACAAATGATAATTTAAGAACAAAGTTTTCTGAGGAAGGCAAAAAGAAAGCGCAAACTCTGAGTATAGATAAGATACTTCCGCAATATGAAGAGGTAATTTGAGGTCAATGTCATTAACGTAAGCTGAGGCACTTTTTGCTTGCAATTTGAATTAGTTATGGTATACTTATCTCAAAATAATATTAACGATTTATTTACTCGAAAGGAGAAAAAATGTCAAAAAACATCGAAAAAAGTCCTGACTTTGGCACGGACCCTGCTTTCCAAATTATGTGCCAAACTTATTGATTTCCTGAAAGAAATTGTCCTCTCTAACGATTTTTCTGCCCGGCATAGACAGTCCCCTAAGAATTTCACTCGAAAAAGAAAGCTCCCTTTCCATTACCTGATCTTTTTTCTCATGAACTTCATCAAGCGCTCTTATCAGGATGAATTGGACGGCTTTTTCCAAGCCCTAAAGGGGTTTGAAGTTTCCAAACGAATAGTCTCAAAAGTCGCTCTGTCCAAAGCCAGGATGAAACTAAAATATGAGGCCTTTGTTGAGCTCAATCATCATTTGATCGACTTCTTTTATCGGAATTTCCAGCCGATCACATGGCACGGCTTCAATTTGGTGGGCATTGATGGATGATGGATCTACTGCGCGTTTACCGCGAATAAGGGAAATTGCTGAATATTTTGGCGTATGGCATTCAAAAAAAGGTAGTGACTGCCCAATTGCAAGAGTTTCCCAGATGTTCGATGTCCTTAACAAACTCTCTATAGACGCCATCATAAATCCCAAAAGCGTTGGCGAACGCGAACTTGCAGCACAGCATTTCCTCAATCTCCTCCCTACAGATCTTGTCTTACTCGACCGTGGTTATCCAGCATATTGGCTTTTCAATCTGATCCTTTCTCTAAATCCTAACTTTTGCGCAAGGATCTCTTGTACCAAATGAAAGATCATTAGGAAGTTTTATCGCTCAGGGAAAAAAGAGCAAATCATATATTTACCGGCACCAACAACTTCAAAAAAGCAATGCCTGGAAATGGGACTGGATACTAAGCCGTTAAAACTACGTCTCATTCGTGTAGAACTGGATACCGGAGAAACAGAAATCCTTGTAACCTCCTTGATTGATCCTGATCTATACCCAGTCCAAATATTCCATGAGCTATATCACGAAAGGTGGCCTGTAGAGGAAGATTACAAAACAGCAAAGTGCTGGATCGAAATAGAGAATTTCTCAGGGAAATCTGTACTGTCCGTATACCAGGATTTTCATGCAAAAGTCTTTTCAAAGAACATGACTTCGGCTTTAGCCCATCCAACACGTGAAGTCGTTAGACAGGCCAGCGAAGGCAAAAAATACGAATATCAAATTAACTTCGCCCAAGCACTTTCAAACACAAAAAACGTCATCGTACTACTGTTTGAGCGTTCAAAAGAGGCAGCGATCCTATTGATATCTCAGCTTCATGAAATCTTTATCGACACCATAGAACCAATAAGGCCGGGTAGAAAATTCCCTCGGAATCACAAAGCCCATCGGAGATGCTTCTACTACTGCTATAAATCTGTTCGTTAAGTTAATGACATTGAATTTGAGGTAATAATTATTTTACATTCTTCCCATAAAAGGATGCATAACGGGGATGTTGAACGAATTAAGGGTAGAAATTAAGGATAGAAATATCGCCAGGAACCTTCTATGTGTGGAACTGCGAGTTTAAGCCAACTGTAAAGTATAGTAGTGAGGTGCCCCGCTATGTTTGTGGTTCAAAAAATGCTTAAAATAGTGCTTATCTTCTTCTATGCCCGTTTTAGAGGTGGTAGTTAACTTACTTTTAATCCATGACAATTCTTAATATAAACAAATACCATTTTGTAAAAGGCGGAGCAGAACGTTTTTATTTTGAACTTGCCAAACTGCTGGAAAAAAAAGGCCACCAAGTGGTCCCTTTTGCCATGCGGCATGCTGAAAATGAAAAAAGCAAGCATGCCCAATATTTTGTTTCAGAAGTAGTTACAGATAATACAGAGGCGCGATTCATCACCTCTCATCCCTGGCAGGCTTTGCGGACTGTCAGCAGATATTTTTGGTCCTTTGAAGCTGCCAGAAAATTAAAAAAGTTAATAAAACAAGAAAAGCCAAAAGTTGCTATTTTACACAGCATCTACCACCAGATTTCACCATCTATTTTGCCTGTTTTGAAACAAAATAAAATACCAATAGTGTTAGTAGCCCACGATTACGGACTGCTTTCGCCCAATTACAGCATGCTTGTCCGCGGACAGGTTTATGACAAGATCTGCGGTTCCAATTTTTTGCGCTGTGTTAAAGATAAATGCGTTAAAAACTCTTTTGCTGCCAGCTTAGTTAGCTCTCTTGAAATGTGGTTTCACCATTCGGTTCTAAATGTCTATCAAAAAAATATTGATTACATTCTCTGCCCTAGCAAGTTTATGGAAAACATGTTTTTGCGAGCTGGTTGGAACAAAGAGAAAATAATACACCTGCCCTATTTTATAAAAAAACAAGGATATAAAAGTACAAAAGCCATAAAAGACGAAAAAGACTACATCTTATATTTTGGACGAATATCAGTTGAAAAAGGGATAGATACTTTAATTAACGCCGTGAGAGAATTGCCAGGCGTTAAATTAAGAATTGCAGGCACAGGCCCTGAAGAGAAAAAATACAAAGCACAAATAATGGGTAACAAATTGCAAAATATTAAGATGGTAGGCTATAAATCTGGGGAAGAATTACATACTTTAGTTAAGAATGCCAAATTTATTATTGTTCCTTCAATCTGGTATGAAAATTATCCACTCTCAATTTTAGAGGCCTACAGCTTTGGCGTTCCGGCGCTTGTTTCAAACATGGGAGGCTTGCCAGAAATGATCCCAGGAGACAACAAACATTTTATGTTCAAAGCAGGTCGTACTAAAGAGTTGGGGGAAAAACTTCAATATCTTTATGATAATGATGAGATTATAAAACGGGCTGGTAAGAAAGCAAAAGAATTTATAAAGCAAAATAACAACCCGGAAAAATATTACCAAGCTCTGTTAAATATTTTGAGAAAAATCAGTTATAAACACGAATAAACTTTTTCTAACTATTTTCTGTTTTCCAAAAAACTCTAACATTGTGGAAAAGCTAATAAAGAAAATTGGCTTGATTTTCTTGATACTTCTGCTGGGTTGTTCGAGCAGCTCCGAACAGACGAATGTGCAGGATAGTACTATTACAGTTTATTACAATAGCGAGATTGGGCGGGTTAACAAAAAAATATTGGGGAATAATTTTGTCGGTTACGACCCTGTTCCATGTAAATTCAGGGATAAAGAATATTATGGCCATATGGATTATGGTGAGGGGATATGGGATCCAAAGCGAGGAGAATCAGTCAAGGAGGTGGTCGATTTAGCGAAAGAGGCAGGCATAACAATCATACGGTTCCCCGGAGGATGTGGAACACATCATTACAATTGGAAGGCTGCAGTTGGCAAAAAAAGAGATTATTTTTTATATGGTATTGATGAATTCTTGAAAACCTGTGCTGAAATAGGAGCAGAACCGGTTATGACAGTAAGCTATTTTACCGGAAATGAACAAGACGCCGCTGATCTGGTGGAATACCTGAATTTTCCCAATGATAAAAACAACCCTAACGGCGGCATGGATTGGGCGGCGCAGCGGGCAGAGAATGGTCATCGTTTGTCTTATAAAGTGAGATATTTTGAGATCGGAAATGAAGTATGGCATGGGGATCATCAAAAAATAAAAGAGGTTTTACCGAGAGAATATGCAGAGAGATATTTAAAATACTATGAAAAAATGAAGGCAGTCGATCCTTCAATCAAAATAGGGTGTATTTTGCACACACAGGATTGGAATAGGAAAGTGTTGGAAATGGTAAGAGAAAAAATAGATTTTGGAATTGTCCACACGTATCCTTCTCCAAGAGTAAGTAACAGTAAATTAGCAAAGATGAGCGCTAAAGATATTTTCAGAACAACACTTGGCAGGCCCGCGGTGTTGGATGAATATTATTTTCAGGATGTCTTAGCGCTTCTCAAAAAAAAATCCGGTCGGGATATCCCCTTAGCAATAACAGAGTATAATGGCGGCTTTGTTCAGGAATACCCCGTTCCTTACCGCCATTGTCTTGGCACAGCGCTTCTCAATGCAGAGATGTTACGACTTTTTATGAAACCGGAGCATAATATCTTAATGGCAAACTATTGGACTTTTGTTAATGAATACTGGGGTATGATAAAATCAAAAACCAGTTTTATTAAACACGATTACAGAGAACCAATCCATTATATCAAGCGTCCGAATTATTATGTATATGAACTTTACAATAAGCATTTTGGCGATGTTTTGGTGGACGTGGATGTGAAGTCTGAGTCTTACGTCATAAGCGAAAGGGCATACAAACCTATAAAGAAGCATGCCCGAAGATTTATTGAAAAGGGCGCAAAACGGAATACCCGAAGTCTTCCTTATCTGTCGGTAAATGCAAGCAGGAATGAAAATGGATCTAAAATTTATCTTATGGTGATAAACAGGAACATGGATAAGAGCGTTACATCTACTATTGAACTGAAGAAATTTGTACCTGCGCGGGAGTGTAATGCCTGGATATTAAATGGGCCAAGTATAGATGCCACCAATGAGAAAACCCCGGATAATGTTAGCGTGGAGTACAATAAAGTTGAAATAAAAACCAACCCTTTTAAATTTACTTTTGAATCACATTCATTAACAGCGATAGAGATAGAGCGAAAAAATTAATATGAAACTTCTTGCAAAAAGGGCAATGAGGATAGCTATTGTTGGTACCAGGGGCATTCCTGCCAATTATGGCGGTTTTGAAACCTTCGCGGAAGAATTGAGTACCCGCTTGATAGCGAGGGGGCATGAAGTATTCGTATATTGTAGAAAAGGTGCGATAGATTGGCCCCAACCATATTATAAAGGTGTGAGGCTTGTTTTATTGCCTACATTAAAGTATAAATACCTCGATACGGTTGCGCATACATTTCTTTCCGTTTTTCACGTGATATTTACCAGGATGGATATTGTGTTTTTCTGCAATGCCATAAATAGTACGTTTATGATCTTACCTCGCGTTTTTGGTAAAAAAACAGCAATCAATGTAGATGGCCTGGAGTGGAAAAGGGAAAAATGGAGTAGGATAGGGAAGTTTGCGTATCGAATATCCGAGAAAATCGCCACACTGTTTGCCAATGAAGTCGTAACCGATTCAAGAGGGATACAGGAATACTATAAGGAGAAGTTCAACAAAGATACCATTTTTATCCCCTACGGAGCCGATATTGGGAAACATACAGGACCTGGGGAGATAATGGGGAAGTATGGATTGGAGAAAAGAGGCTATGTTCTGTATGTAAGCAGATTAG
>JAUXIC010000054.1 GCA_030621215.1 Caldisericota bacterium | reverse complement strand
CGGGGCAATCATGACAATGCAGTAGCTTTCAATACAGATTGCGGCTGCTCAATTAAAATGCATGCCCTCTCGGTAGCTACAAGAAAGTATACAAGGCAGATTTTAGATAAAGAAGAAATAGAATTTTTAGGAGAATTGCCGTTAAAAGAAGCATTTACAATGGACAATAAAAAATTCTTTATGGTACATGCATCACACAGTGATCCGCTGTTCACTTATCTTAAAGCCGATACTCCAAAAGAACAGTTTATCAGAGAATTTGGCAATATTGACGCAGATTTCATTATATACGGACACACTCACTTTCCGCTCGTTTTGCGGAACGTCGTGAAAGGTATTATAGTAAATCCCGGGAGTATAGGACAACCGCGCGACGGCATCTGGCTGGCAAGCTGCGCTATTATAGACACTGCCACAGAAGAGGTAGAAATCAAACGAATACCGTACGACATAAATAAAACAGAAAATGAAATTAAAGAGGCAGGGCTCCCCGAAGTTTTGATAGATATCCTAAAAGCCGGATAGAACCCCGCCTAAAGAATTACTACTCTTAATTGCTTATAATCAATGCTACAAAATCTTCCGCTTTTGCAGTTTACCTGTTAAGATTTAGGTTCGCTGAGTTTGACTGCAGTTCCATAAGCCAAAAGTTCAGCAGCGCTGCCAATTACGCTGGTAGTCATAAAACGGACATTAATAATGGCGTCAGCACCTAACTCCTTTGCCTGGTCTATCATCCTGGCAGTGGCTACTGTGCGGGCTTTCCCCATCATTTCCGTATACTCAATCAGCTCCCCGCCAAGAATCAACCGCATCATAGCTGAAAGATCCTTACCAATCCAGATAGCATAAATTGTGTGCCCCTGAGCCACGCCTAAAACCTGTTCAATCTTTCGTCCGGGAATTTCATTAGAACTCTGAACTAATATTCCCTCATACAGCTCACTGTAAGAAGGTTCTTTTTCAAAAACCTGTGTCTTATTCTGCTCAATACTTAAAATTAGTAAAACAAGAAGGATGCCGCCAAATAAACAATACATAGCAGCTTTAAGCCACCATGGCAAAGTAGGCTCGTGATAAATATACCACGGTACGCCAATAAAAATTGCAGTAAAAAGACCAAGTACAAAAGCTGCTGAACCAATCAATCTTAATGCTTTCAGAACTTTCATAATCTACCTCCCTGAACACATAAATTTTATTAAAACTTTTCTACTTACGCTTCATTTTCAATTTTATAAGACGAATACCCTGCAGCACAGTAAACAGAGCCAGAGAAAAAAGGGCTATTATGGCAATTATTTCAGTAACGCCTTTTTGCTCAAAAGAAAGTAAATAAAATGCCAATGTAATCGAGCCAATGATGGTAACTACATATGAAATTGCAATTATAAAATTATAAAGCGGTTTAAGCGCTTGTTTCATATTAAATTAATGCCTCCTTTATCTCATTTGATTAAACAATGCATAACGGGATATCCTTATCCTTATGTTAAATACATGCATCTTTCTTCCTTAATGCTTACAGCTTTAAAATCCATACATCTGCACCTGTCTCTTTAAAATTTTTATCGCACTTCTAAGCTTTTCAGTCTACATTAAATAATTTTTAAAGTCAATAGAACTTCTCCCTGCATCCTAAAATGAACGCAGGAATTAAATTAAGATAATCCTCTATATTGCTGTAAAACTATGCCAACGACAATGAAAATTAATCCTATTACTGTTGCAGGTAATATTGCTTCGCCAACGAAAAAATGAACCCATATTAAAGAGAGAAATGGGACTAAGCAGATAAAGTTACTAATTTTCGCAGTTGTTTTAGATAATTTTAATGCTTTCGACCATAGCACGAAAGTAATCCCCATTTCAAACAAACCAACATAGATTGCTCCCAGAAGTCCTTTGATGCCAGGCAGGGTTATTTTAGAAAAAAAGAGCAATACAACAAGTAAATAAATAAAGCCAAATATAAAATTGAGCAACAGCTTAGCAATATCATCACGCTTATCGCGCGTATTATAAATCCAGAATAAAGCCCAAATTAACGCACTGCCCAAAGCCAGTAATGCGCCGCCAAAACTGGTAAACCTGAACCCTAAAATATTTCCTTGTGTAGAAATCATAAGGACCCCGAAAAAACTAATACCAATAGCAAAAAAACTTTTACGTCCTGCTTTTTGCCCAAGCAAAGGGATTGACAATAAAACAAGCATTATCGGCCAGGTATAATTCAATGGCTGCGCTTCTTGCGCGGGAAGCAGAGAATAAGCCTTAAATAAAATAATGTAATAAAAAAAGGGATTCAAAAATCCAAGCAATGCAGAACGTAAATAATCTCTCCTCGAATAGCTTTTAAGTAAATACAACTTATTTTGAATTAATAAAGCAACAAAGAGAAATATAATAGAAGCAATAGAAGCATAGAAAAGCAGATGAAGAAAATCCAAAAATCGCAACGAAATTTTAAAAGCAGAAGCAACAGTTGACCATAGTAATACCGCAATTATTGCATAAGTATAGGCCTGCTTCTGCTTTTCCACGTCAGACAATATACTATGTGGGATTAGCAAATATTATATCCACAAATCAGGAAACCTCTATCGCAACGCTAAATCAGACAATCCCGGCAAGCTGGATATCAAAAAATAAATCTTTACCAGCCAAAAAATGATTGGCATCCAATGTTACAGTTAGTTCGGAAACATTGATTGCCCTCGCTATAAATTTCCGCCCATTGCCATCAACCAACTCCAGCTGCTGGCCAATTGCAGGGCTTAAGTCTTCAGGTAAATCATCTTTTTTCATCTCTATGACCAGTTCTTTATGATAAAGGCCGTAGGCCTCACTTGCTGAAATTTCAACACTTTTTGACTCGCCAATACTCATTCCTGTCACTGCCTGCTCAAATCCGGGAATTACCATACCTTCTCCTATTGTAAATTGCAGTGGTTCTCTACTAACTGATGTATCAAACACCGTCCCATCCGCAAACTTCCCCGTGTAGTGAACTTTAACAATATCTCCATTTTTTGCCTGTGACATTAATTCCTCCTTTTATTTATCGTTTTAAAATATCAGGTCTATTATACCCGTTTTATCAATAATCACCATAGCCCTCTTCATACCAATATTGCATTGCTCCGCTGCTTTTTACGGATTCTTTTGCAATTCTATAACTTGCGGCTAATGTCTTTTTCAGATAAAAATGGTTGTAATAAAGTAAAATCCAGAAAGTTGCTGCATCTACATAAGTTATTTCCCGTTGGGGTGCAATAAGAATGTCTGGTTTTGCATTTGCCCAAAAAGTCTCCGCAAAGCCTTTTTTTCCTAAGGAACAGGCTGAGATAAAACATATCCTGTTATTAAAACCGCTTTTATCGTCAAATTCATCCGGGGTCAAAAACCCGTGCGGAGTTTCCAGATAACACTCCCCGTATTCATCGCACTCCCCATGGCCGGAAATATGAATATATTTATATTTATTGTTTTTCAATCTTTCAATTAAATCATTTTTTGATTTTATTCTTTCCAGATCTACCTTATCCTCATATATTAATTGCATAAACTCGTTCAATATCACGCCTTCATTTCTTTCGTCTTTAAGCGGAACACACTCTAAAATCAGTACTTTTTTGTATAATGCCATAAAGCACCTCCGCACATCAAATAATTCTTAACCTATTCGTCACTTGAATCTTCTAATGGCAAATCAATGTCTTCCTCTGGTTTTTCCAGCCCAAGTGTACTGTCCAGCTGCCGTTTATAGCGTTCAATATGATTGTTTCCAACGCGGTATGCTGTAAGAGCTTTATCGATCTGTTTCCCAATCTCTTCATATTTTTTGTAAAACTGCTCGAAAGATTTACTAAGAGACGCAAGCCTGTCCTGCAATTGCTTTGCCCCTTTAACAACCTCCAGATTATGGATACCGATAACTACTACCTGCAAAAAAGCGTAAAATGTATTGGGACTGACGGGAATAACTTTGTTTTCCTGGGCATATTCATATATCGTCGAGGGCTCACCCAAATAGTTTTTCTGCGCTATTGTCTCATAATAAACTGCCTCAGAGGGAATAAACATAAGAGCAAAATCAGAAGTTCCTTTTTCCGGCTTTACGTACTTAGTCCTGATGCTTTTAATCTGTATTTTCACGGCATTTTCATAATTCTTCCAGTGCATGGCTTTTTCTTCTTTAGTTTGTGCTTCAAGATACTTCAGATAATCGTCTCTTGGGAATTTCGCATCAATAGGGATTATTATGTCTTTAATTTTGACAATAGCGTCTACCTGCTCTCTGCCGTCGATTAAGTATTGCCTTTCCCAGATACCCTTGGGAAGAGCTCTGTCAAGCATTTCTTCCAGTATAACCTCCCCGTAATTGCCTCTAAGTTTAGGTGTCTGAAGAATATCCTTAAGAGACTGGCCCAATTTTTGCGCCTCTTCCTGCTGCTGAATAAGTTTATGCATAGTAGTACCCATATCCCTGATGGTATCGATTGTCTTTATCGTATGCTCCGAAATAAGGTTGTTTGAATTTGCCACCGCCTCCCGTGCCCTACCCAGCTCCTTGTAGATGTCAGTCTGAAAAGTAAGAAACTGACCCTTAATCGATGAATCAAGCTTTGCCGGCAAATCAGCAGAGCGATTCCTCACAAGAAGAATCAAAACCAAAATTATGAGTACCAGTAATGCTGCTAATATATATATTTCCAAACCCGATAAAACCATATCAGATAAAACCTCCTCTCTTGTGTTTACGTTTCAACCATTTTCCATTATATCCTATTTTGATTTTTAACCAATCACTCAAAAGATTATATCCAGTCACAGCGAGATTTACAATTATTTTACCATTTTTTTCTCCTTAAAACATCTTATTTTCTACAAATAATTCCATAAAATGTTTGTCTAAATCAGATTGTGTAGTAAAATAAAAGGGGAGGTAAATATGAGTAGAATAATTAAAGCGCCAAGAGGAACCACTCTGCACTGCAAGGGATGGGGGCAAGAAGCAGCACTGAGAATGCTTATGAACAATCTCGATCCTGAGGTAGCAGAAGACCCTGAGCATTTAATTGTATACGGGGGATCAGGAAAAGCCGCAAGAAACTGGGAATCTTTTGATGCAATTGTTCAATCCCTTAAGGAGCTGGAAAACGACGAAACGCTTGTTGTACAGTCAGGCAAACCTGTAGCAATTTTCAGGACACACAATGACGCACCAAGAGTCATTATTTCCAACTCCGTAATTGTCCCGCACTGGGCAAACTGGGATTATTTCCACAAACTCGAAGATATGGGGCTTACAATGTACGGCCAAATGACTGCAGGAAGCTGGATTTATATCGGAACGCAAGGAATCCTGCAGGGAGATTACGAAACATATGCAGCTGCCGCAAAAAAAGCCTTTGGCACTGATGACTTAAAAGGAAAATTTCTCCTTACTGCCGGGCTAGGCGGAATGGGAGGAGCGCAGCCGCTTGCAGTGACAATGCTTCACGGAGTTGCATTGGTTGTCGAAGTCGATCCCGAGCGGATAAAAAAACGGCTTGAAACAAAATATCTGGACGAGTGGACAGATAATCTCGATGAAGCATTAAAAATGGTGGAAGAAGCAAAGAACAAAAAAACCCCGCTGTCCATAGGTTTACTTGGAAATGCTGCAGATGTATTTCCAGAGCTTTTCAGGCGCGGCATAATGCCAGATATCGTCACAGACCAAACGCCGGCACATGACCCGATGGCTTATGTGCCAAATGGTATGTCACTCGAAGATGCACGAAAACTAAAAGAAGAAAATCCGGAAGAATACAAAAAACATTCACTTGATGCAATGGTGCAACAGATTGATGCAATGGTGCAATACAAGAGAAAAGGAATCACCACCTTTGTTTATGGCAATAATATAAGAGGGCAGACCAAAGCACATGGATACAAAGACGCCTTTGAAATCCCAGGGTACGTGCCAGAATATATAAGAGATCTTTTCTCAGAAGGAAAAGGACCTTTCCGCTGGGTTGCACTTTCAGGAGATCCAGAAGATATACGGGTAACAGATGAAGTAGTTAAAAAAGAATTTTCATATGACAAGCACCTGGTAAACTGGATAGAACTTGCCCAGAAAAAAGTGAAATTCCAGGGGCTTCCCTCGCGGATTTGCTGGCTCGGATATGGAGAAAGGGCAAAATTTGCTTTAATCATAAATGATCTCGTAAGACAAGGGAAAATCAAGGCGCCAATTGTAATAGGAAGAGATCATCATGATACAGGCTCTGTCGCATCTCCCAACAGGGAAACAGAAAAAATGAAAGACGGTTCTGAAGCAATTGGTGACTGGCCCGTATTAAACGCTAT
>JAUXIC010000056.1 GCA_030621215.1 Caldisericota bacterium | reverse complement strand
TCAGAATGACGGGAAGAAGAAAAAGACGAGATTCCGAGACAAGAATGGAATGATTCCCTCCAGAATGACAAAGCAAAAACAAAAGAACTTTCTTTTTTTTGTCACCCTGAATTTATTTCAGGGTCTCTATTAATTTGAGGGAATAAACTGTACTCCCTCAAGACTCCTTTAAAAAGATAAAAAAGTGTAAAAGGAAAAAGCAAAAACATATAAAGACAAAAGAAAGATTGCCACGGCTACGCCTCGCAAAGACCCATTCAAAGAAAACGCGGTGGCGAAGAAATGCACTGACACTCTTTTCACCACCGCGAGACTTTTATTTTAATGTAATTTATTTTTTAATTTAGCTATCCGCCGCCCAATCATTATTGCCCTGGCGGCATCCTGAAGTTTTTTATACGTTGTTTATAGCTCTTAATCGCCGTTTTGTCCATTAGTTGAAAAATATTTGTTTCCTATTTCTTTGAGTTTATCGTAATCCGGAACGATATACCACCGCTCTTCAATAAACTCGTCGATGCCGCCGGTAAAAGGAATTATGTTTAAATCGTCGATGGAAATATTTTTCATTGTGAGTGCAATCTTCGTAATCTGTGAAGTAGTCATATTGGTATAAACAGCATCTCCCACTGCCTCTGCAATGGTTGGAAGCCGCCATATCGTATTCCAGCTTTTGCTCTGCTCTATGAGCGCCTGCACTAGTTCCTGCTGTCTTATTAGCCTTCCGTGCAATGAACCATCTTCGCTTTCCCTGAAATCTCCATATTGGTCACTACGGAATCTGGCATATTCAAGCGCTTTTTCACCGTCAAAATGCTGCAACCCTGGTTCAATGTCGATAATTACATCACCGCGCTTAGAATGATAATACATAGGCTCCTCCACATAGATATCCACTCCACCCAGCGCATCGATAACTTTTTTAAATCCCTCAAAATTTACAACAGCAAAATACGGAATGTCCCCTTCGTTTAATCCCAGAAGATTTTCCACAACCTTTATAGTAAGCTCAGGCCCACCATCTTTAATATATAAAAAATTATAGGCGGAATTGATTTTGTCGTAGCCATGCCCGGGAATAAATACCCGGGTATCGCGGGGTATAGAAAATAAACTCACCTTTTTAGTTTTGGCGTTAATATTAACAACCATAATGACATCTGTGCGAGCAGCTTCTTCCATGTCTCTCTGGTCTGTTCCAAGAATAAGAATATTTATATTTTTAGTAAGATCCATTGGAATCTCTACGTCTGTCCCGCCAGGATTATTATGGATATTTCCTATGTTTTGCACTGTAGTTATAATATAAACGCCGGCAACTACAACGCAGATGACAATAAGCCACATACCTGCCATTTTTACAAGTTTCTTCATATTAGAGTAACCTCACAAGAAAAGGCCCGAATAAGAGCGATATCGTGGACATCAACTTTATCAATATATTTAAAGACGGTCCTGCAGTATCTTTCAGCGGATCGCCAACCGTATCTCCTACCACAGAAGCTCTGTGCGCTTCTGAACCTTTTCCTCCAAAATTCCCCTGCTCTATAAATTTCTTGGCATTGTCCCAGCTTGCTCCTGCATTAGCCATATAGATGGCAAGGAGGACACCGCCAATAAGTGCCCCTGCAAGTAACCCGCCAAGTGCTTCTTTGCCATACCTCCCGAATATGAAGAATGTTGCAAAGGGAGCAACAATGGCAATAAGCGATGGTTTTATCATATTTTTTAACGCCCCGCGTGTGCTTATAGCAACACAGCTTTTGTAATCGGGGTCTGCTTTCCCAAGCATCAAGCCAGGAATCGAATGGAACTGGCGCCTTACTTCCTGTACCATAAGACTGGCTGTATCACTCACCGCCATAATGGAAAATGAAGCAAAAAGGAAAGGTAAAGCACTTCCAATTAGCGCTCCCGCTATAACATAAGGGGAAAGAAGAGATAAACTGCTTAGATCAACGGATTTTGCATAAGAAGAAAAAAGAGCCAGTGCCGTAAGCGCGGCTGAGCCAATAGCAAATCCCTTACCCATGGCAGCAGTAGTATTGCCCAAAGCGTCCAGTACATCTGTTCTTTCTCTCACTTCTTCCGGAAGCTTTGCCATTTCAGCAATTCCTCCGGCGTTGTCGGCAATCGGGCCATACGCATCAACACTTAAGCTTATCCCAAGCGTAGTCAGCATACCGATTCCTGCAAGGGCAATTCCAAAAAGACCCACAGCCATATAGGAAACGACAACTCCAGCTGCAATGAAAATAAGCGGGAGGAAAGTGCTTTGCAATCCAACTGCCATTCCCGAAAGAATTGTTGTAGCGGCACCGCCTTCTGAAGAAGCCTTGGCAATAACTCTTATCGGCCTCCCACTCGTGTAATACTGGGTAACAAAGCCAATTGCAAGGCCAACAACAAGCCCTGTAAATACGGCAATAAAAGCGCCCGTGCTTTGAAGTACAGTCCTGGAAATATAAAAAGCAAATAGTACGGCAATAATATTGGCTACAAGAGTGCCTGAGTTTAACGCCCTTTGAGGATTCACTTTGCCTCTCGAAGTGGCAAGGACAAAGAGTACCCCGATAAGGGAAGAAAAGATTCCATAGCATGCAATAAGATATACAAATTTTATTCCGCTTATGCCAAAAGCAAGACTTCCCAGTATCATTCCGCTTAGAATTGAACCCACATAAGATTCATACAAATCTGCTCCCATGCCTGCAACATCCCCAACATTATCTCCTACATTGTCTGCGATTACTGCTGGATTTCGTGGATCATCTTCGGGAATTCCTGCTTCCACTTTCCCGACAAGATCAGCCCCAACATCAGCAGCTTTGGTGTAAATTCCACCGCCGACACGAGCAAACAACGCCACAAAACTTGCTCCCATTGAATATCCTACAACTACAATGAGAGGGCTGATAACTGAAGAAAGAAAACGTAAAGAAAATAGATATATTAATACCGAGCCTAAAATACCCAACCCGGTAACGGTAAGTCCCATTACGGATCCACCGGAAAATGCAATACGAAGAGCATCTCCAATACTTGAACGGGCAGCATGAGCGGTTCTTCCGTTGGCACGGGTTGCAATAGCCATGCCGAGAAAACCAGCAGTTACAGAAAGTATCGTGCCTATCACAAAGCTGAGAGCAACATACCAGGATATGATAAACCCTATGACACCTGCAAAAATTAAAACCCAGATTGCCATTGTTTTATATTCTTCAACTAAAAATGTAGAGGCGCCTTTTTGGATGGCGGTAGAGATTTTCACCATCAGTGAATTGCCAGGGCTTTTTTTCATAATAGACATAGCAAGAAAAAGAGCAACAATTAATGATAAAACACCAGAAATAATTACGATACCAAAACTCTCCATCCTCTCCTCCTCAAATTCTTATATCTGGAGCCGGCGATCTGACTTGAACAGACAACCTGCTGATTACGGATCAGCTGCTCTACCAATTGAGCTACGCCGGCCTCAATCTGCAAAATAAAAATGGAGCGGAAGACGGGATTTGAACCCGCGACAGCTGCCTTGGCAAGGCAGTGCTCTACCTCTGAGCTACTCCCGCTCGAATTGGCGGGATCGATGGGATTCGAACCCACGGTCTCCGGCGTGACAGGCCAGCATGTTAACCGCTACACTACGACCCCGCTTAATATAATTATACAAAAAATAACCTAGTTTGCAACATATATACTTTTGGTGGGCGAAACAGGATTCGAACCTGTGACCCCTTCCGTGTGAAGGAAGTGCTCTACCACTGAGCCATCCGCCCATTTTGGCACCCCCGAGGAGAGTCGAACTCCTGCCGACGCCTTGAAAGGGCGATGTCCTAACCGCTAGACCACGGGGGCACTTGGTGAGCCGTGCAGGATTCGAACCTGCGACCCTCTGCTTAAAAGGCAGATGCTCTACCTGCTGAGCTAACGGCCCACGGCTTATAATATACGAATTATTCGCTTTATGTCAAGAGCCCACTAACTCCTTTTCATCGCCTATTACCTCAACAAATCTGGTATACTCGCTCAGGAATCTCAATCGAATTCTCCCCGTAGGTCCATTCCTCTGCTTAGCCACCGACAGATCTATCTCGTCCGTTCTCTCTGAATCAGGCCTGTAGAGAAACATAACAACATCAGCATCCTGCTCTATGGATCCCGATTCTCTTAAATCTGAAAGTATCGGCCTGCTGCTATCTCTCTTGTCTACTGCCCTGCTCAGCTGAGAAAGTACAACTACCGGAATGGTTAATTCTCTCGCAAGATTCTTTAAGCCTCTCGTTATATTGGAAATTTCTATTACTCTATTTTCAACTCTTCCTTTGCTTCGAATCAACTGAAGATAATCAACAATAATAAGACTTATATTGCTTTCAATCTTTAGCCTTCTCGCCTTTGCTTTTATCTCTACAAGAGAAATATCAGGGCTGTCATCAATAAAAATGGGAGCCTCATACAAACTACCGTATGCATCCGTAAGCCTGCCCCAATCTTCATCTCTAAGATACCCTGTTTTCAGTCTTTGCATATTCACTTTTGCCGCTGAACAAAGCATCCTTTCGACAAGCTGCTCCTTTGCCATTTCGAGGCTGAATATAGCGACGCCTTTCTTTTCTTTCCCGGCAAGATACTCAGAAATATTTGTTGCAAGAGACGTTTTTCCGAGACTGGGCCTTGCCGCAATAATAATAAGATCAGATGACTGAAATCCACCTGTTATCTTGTCTAAGGCTGGAAACCCGGATGGAAGCCCGGAAAATCCGGTTTTTAGTTTATAGCGACGCTCTATCACTTCGAAGCTGCTTCCCAAAAAATCTTTTAACTGAGTAAAATAAGTTTTAATCCTTTTTTCTGAAAGAGAAAAAATCTTTTTCTCGGCGTTATCAATGAGAACATCCACGTCATTGGATTCGTCAAAGCCAAGCTCTGAAATTTCACTACCCACGCTTATGAGCTGGCGCATAATAGACTTGTCTTTTACAATTTTAGCGTAGTAATCCGCATTTGCGGAGTTTGGCACAGCATCAGCAAGACGTGCAAGATATGTTACTCCGCCGACAAAATCCAATTTATTTGTACTCTTTAAATTATCTGCCACAGAAACAATGTCTATGGGTCTTTCAGCAAGTGCAAGGCTGTAAGCTGCCTTTACAATCCATTTATGTTCGTCCCGATAAAAATCTTCCGGATCAACCATACTAATAACTTTAAAAACTGCATCTCTGTCTATAAGAATTGACCCAATTATAGACTGCTCTGCTTCAATATTGTATGGAGGAAGTCGAAGATTCTTATCGTTCTCTGCCATAATTAATCTTCTTTTTCAATTAATACGTCAAGATCTGCCTGAACGGATTTGTAAAGCTTTACAACAACATTGTGACTGCCAAGCTTTTTGATATGTTCGTCTAAAACAATTTTCTTTTTGTCGATATCAAGATCAAAAATTTTCTTAATTTTATCGCATATTTCAGCCGAAGTGACAGAGCCAAACAGCCTGCCGCCGCCTCCTGCTTTTACTATAAAGACGATTTGCTTGCTTTCAAGAATTTTTTTCTCTTCCTCTGCTCTCTTTTTTTTAGCCTCTTCATTGCCTTTAATTCTACCAACCATCTTCTCAGCATATTGAGAAGACACAATTTTAGCCAACCCCTGGGGGACAAGATAGTTAGAAGCATAGCCCCTCGTTACAAAGACTATGCTGTTTGCTTTACCTACGCCTTTTATATCCTTTAGAAGAATTACTTTAATTTTCATCTCTTCAGATAAGAAATAAGAGCCATTTCTCTCGCCCGTTTAATGGCCGTAGCCAGCTGCCTCTGATGTTTTGCGCACACACCAGTGGCTCTTCGCGGGAGTATTTTCCCTTTGTCGTTTATGAATTTTGAAAGCATAGCGACATCTTTATAATCAATATCATCGATTTTTTTGACGCAAAACATGCAAGCTCTTTTTTTCGGTTTATAAAAAGCTGTCTTTTTTCTTCTTACTCTTTTTGCATTTTCCATTTAATCCTCCTCTATGAAAAAGGTACTTCGGTATCTGAATCATCAACCGCTTCGTTTTGATTCCCGGTTACAGCGCTATCAGGTTTATTTCTTGGCAAAAATGAAACATTATTAGCGGTAATATCGGTAACCCATTTCCTAACGCCCTCGACCTCATAGCTTCTGATGTTCAACCTTCCTTCAACAATAACCAAATCGCCTTTCTTGAAGCTTCTTTCTGTTTTTTCAGCGAGTTTGCCCCA
>JAUXIC010000037.1 GCA_030621215.1 Caldisericota bacterium | reverse complement strand
GAAGGAAAACTTGCTGATTTTTCTGTCGGTATGGGCAGGCTTACCGAGCCAGAAAAAATAGCACAGTTTATTGCTTCATTTATGCATAGGGATACTGAATTATTCAAAGGAAAGAGGTTTGTCGTCACTGCCGGCCCCACAAGAGAATATCTTGACCCAATAAGATTTATTACAAATGAGTCTTCAGGAAAAATGGGAGTTGAAATTGCAAAAGAGGCAAAGCGAATGGGAGGACATGTGCATTTAATTTGCGGCCCTTCCAGTGTTGATGCAATTGGATTTGATAAAATCGATAAAATTACAACGACAGAAGAGCTATTTAAAAAAACCAAAAAAGCAATGGAAAAAGGCGACATTTTAATAATGGCTGCTGCCCCTGCAGATTTTAAGCCGGAAGTTGTACAGCAAGGCAAAATACAAAAAACATCACAGCTTAATGTTCAATTTTTCAAAACAACTGACGTTATAAAAGAAATTGGGAAGCATAAAAATAATAAAATTATTGTCGGCTTTGCGCTGCAGACTGAAGATATCGAAAAGAATGCAGTGAAAAAGATGCGCGATAAAAAGATGGATATAGTCGTTGCAAACAGCAATTTAAACATGGGACAAGATTATGGAAGCGTTATAATTATAGATAAAACAGGCAGGAAAAAAGTTATTCGAAATAAAGCAAAGCAGGAAATTGCCAGAGAAATTTTAATTTTTTTAAAGAGTTTTATAGAAAAGGAGCGGAGAAATGGTTAGAAATGAAGAGCAAAGATTTGTTACCACAGAATCTGTGACAGAAGGTCATCCGGATAAGCTTGCGGATCAAATTTCCGACAAGGTGCTGGATGAAATTATTCGGGAGGATCGCACCGGAAGAGTTGCCTGTGAGACATATGTAACCCACGGGCTGATCATTGTCGGTGGTGAAATTACGACTACTGCATGGGCCGATATTGCTGACATTGCAAGAAGTACGGTAAAAGACGTTGGGTACAATTCCCCCAAATATGGTTTCGACTACCACACCTGTGCTGTCCTCAATGCGGTAGGAAGGCAGTCTCCAGATATTGCGCAAGGTGTAGATAGGGGCGGAGCAGGAGACCAGGGTGTTATGTACGGTTACGCGACAGATGAAACGGATGAACTTATGCCGCTTCCAATTGTGATTGCGCATAAACTTACCGAGCAGCTTGCAAAAGTAAGAAAAGAAGTCAGTCCAAATAATATTGGGCCTTTTCTCGGCCCGGATGGTAAAGCGCAGATTACTTTAAGATATGAAAAAGGGAGAGCAGTGGAGGCAACGGATGTGGTTATATCCACTCAACATACCGAGGAACTGCTTGACGAAAAAGATCCGTCACAAATGTCTGATGAGGCACGCCAAAGAATCATAGACGCCATAGCACTTCCCATTGTACCAGATTATCTTATCACCGATAACACACATTTTCATGTCAATCCCACGGGGAAATTTATTATAGGCGGCCCTCAATCTGATACCGGGATGACCGGCAGAAAGCTTGAAGTTGATACGTATGGCGGCATGGCTCCTCACGGAGGCGGCGCATTTTCAGGAAAAGACCCTACCAAAGTAGACAGATCTGCAACATATATGATGCGTTATCTTGCAAAAAATATCGTCGCGGCCGGACTTGCGCAGGAATGTCTTATTCAGGCTGCTTACATTATTGGTGAAATTAAACCTGTTTCATTTACTATAGATACATTTGGTACTGGAAAAGTCAATGATGAATTGCTCGAAAAAACCATTGTAAAGCTTGTCGACCTTTCGCCAAGGGGCATTATCGAAAAGCTTGACCTTCTCAGGCCAATCTACCAAAAAACTGCTTCATACGGACATTTTGGGAGAAATGAGCCTGAATTTACCTGGGAGAAAACTGATCTTGTAGAATTATTGCAAAAAAAACTTGGATAACAACACATTGTACGGGGGCATCGTAATTGACAGGCTTGTTCTGAACAAAGACCTGTTCTACTACAAAATCCCCCGTTCTTTGATTAATGCCGTTCAAATAGGCAGCAGAGTCGCAGTTCCATTTTCCGGAAAAAATGAACTTTATTCAGGATTCGTATTCGATATACGAAAAACTCCTCCTCACGATACTCTAAAAGTAAAAGAAATTTCAGATATAATTGAAGAACCACTATTTGGGAAAAATATAAGAGATCTCTTTATTTTTACTGCAACACAATATCTTTTGCCGTTACACTTTCTTGTCAATCAATACATAAAAACCATCGGGGGAAAACGGTTAGAAAAATATATACAATGTACAACAGATCTTCAAAAACCCGACAAATCATTTCAAAAAACAAAGGGCATTAAAAAAGAACTTATTGATTATCTTACTGAAAACAAGATTTGCTCCTTGTCATCCATTAAGAAAAATTTTGGCAGTACGGCTTTGCAGCATATACAAGATTTAGAGCAGATTGGCGTTATCAGGCGCATTTCGCTTAAGGCAGGAAAAACTGTCAGATATCTGACTCTTGCGTGTGGCACGGAAGAAACAAAAAAGATGCTGACTGGAATGGAAAAGAAACTCTCTCGCAGTGCTTCCTCAATTATTGAAAGGCTGGAAAATGCGAAAACACACATCCTGGACGAAAAAACACTTGTCAGAAGAATAAAATATGGACGGGCGGCATTAGAAATCCTTCTTAAAGAAAATATCCTTAAAGAAGCACCTCTGCTAATCCAGAAAACCATTAATACAGAGCTGCAAGTTCCACAATTTATTAACGGCGGCAGTTTGAAGGAAAGAAACAGGCAGATCATCCGACAGATACAGACAGGGGTAGCTTCGGAAGGAAAAGCGTTGATTATATTCCCCGAACTTGCCCTTATAGAGAGAGTTGAAGAAGAGTATAGAGAGGCATTTGGGGATGACCTTTTTGTATGGAAAGGAACAGATAAAAGAAATTTTATAAAGGATGTAAATATGATGGGAAAGCGTGTCATCCTTGCTACACCCTTTTCCCTGTTTATTGAAATTTCACAGCTGGAACTCATTGTAGTTGCGAATGCATCGTCCAGATATTTCAAGCAAAGCGATTTTCTTCCGTTTAACGCATTAATTGTCGCTCTAAAAAGGGCTTCGCTTGAAAAAACAAAACTTATATTCTCATCTGCACTCCCGGAAGATAATATTTTTTTTCTGATGAAGAAAGGACTGATTCAACAAGAGGAAAAGGCAGCCTTAGCAACAAATATACAAATAGTGGATATGCGCAGTGAATTTAAGCGTAAGAATAGAAAAATGTTATCAAAATATTTTGAAGACCAGATGAAAAATATATTAGAAAAAGGTGGCAATGTAGCGCTGCTTCTCAACCGAAAGGCCTACTCGACATTTGTAATGTGCCGGGAGTGCGGGTATGTAATTAAATGTCCAGCTTGCGAAACCTCGCTTTATTATGATAAAGAAAAAAATAAGACCGTGTGTCCTACCTGCGGATACATAGCTAATCCTTTGGATATCTGTCCACGCTGCAAAAGTCCCAATATACGCTATTTTGGAGGCGGGGTACAGAAACTTATCGAACAGGTGAAAGATTTGTTTCCAGATGTCCCGGTGATAAAGATGCTGAGCAGCGGTAAAGCCTCTGAAAGGAAAATTTTGGATTCAAAGAATTATTCCCGCACTGTATTTGTTGGCACTGAATTTCTGGTAAGTCACTTATTGCTTGATAATGTAGATCTGTTTGGATTTATCAGTATTGATATGTTTTTACACCACTTTGCTTTTGATGCCGCACTGAATGCCATTCGGGTTGTATCAGAAGTTGCAGGGGAAATGGAAGGGAAAGAAATCATCGTACAGACGTATCTTCCGGAACATTACGCCGTAAATGCTATCCAGAATATGGATTATAAACTGTTTTTCGAAGAAGAGCTTTTAATACGAAAAGAGTTATCATATCCCCCATTTAAGAACCTCATAATCCTCACCTTTAAGGGAAAAAAGAACTATGAGACAATGGAAAACGGCCTTAAGTTTAAAAAAATACTTCAAAAAGAATTCGGCAAAGAAATGGAGATTCTGGGACCTTCCCCCGCAGGTATACCCAAAAAGGGAGAATATTATTTTTATGAAATGAGCATCAAGACAAATCTGACAATAAATAAAATAAGGCCAATATACCTTGAATTTTTAAAGAAAAAAACCGTGGGAATCCGCCCTGAAGTGCACCTCAGTCCTCTAATTATCTAATAAAATATCTGTTTTCTATACAATTTTTGATTCATCATTAATTGCACTTTCAAATGCGCGCCACTTACACATTCTTTTAAAGAAAATGATAAAAGGTGTATAATATATGTGGGGTGAGTAAAACGAAAATTACAAAAATTTCTAAGTTCAAGTTTTTGGTGGAAAAAACAGGAAACATGCGTGTCCCAGTAGTGTTTTACAGCACAGATGATCTTATAAAATTTATTGACAAAGACAAAGCGCTTGAACAGCTTATTAATGTTGCGACACTTCCGGGAATTGTAAAATACGCACTTGGTATGCCGGATATGCACCAGGGATATGCATTCCCAATAGGGGGAGTAGCCGCATTTGATCCGGAAAATGGTGTTGTTTCTCCAGGCGGAGTAGGCTTTGATATCAACTGTGGAGTAAGAGTCATAAAAACCAATCTCTCCTATAAAGAGACAAAAAGGCACCTGGATAAATTGGGGAACATACTCTTTGCAAATATTCCGGCGGGCATCGGCTCTCAGGGAAAAGAAAAATTTAGTTCCGAGGAAACAAAAAATGCAATGAGACTCGGTATAACATGGGCAAAAAATAAAGGGTTTGCCTGGAAAGAAGATGAAGATGCAACTGAAGAAAATGGAAGAATGAAAAATGCAGACCCGGACTTTGTCAGCAAAAGAGCAATAGATCGAGGAAAAGTCGAATTAGGCACTCTTGGTGCAGGCAATCATTTCTTAGAGATAGACAGAATAAGTGAGATATATAATGAAAAAATTGCAAAACAGTTTGGGTTATTTAAAGATCAAATTCTTGTCTGGATTCATACAGGATCACGCGGGCTTGGACATCAAGTTGCAACAGATTATCTACAGATGATGTTTCCAAAAATGGAAAAATATGGGATACCATTTATCGACAGGGATTTTGTATCACTGCCATTATCCGCCCCGGAATCTGATATGTATCTTAAAGCAATGGCATCAGCTGCAAACTTCGCCTGGGTAAACAGGCAAATTATTGCATATTTTGCACGACTTTATTTCTCTTCCGTTTTTAATGAAACACCTGAGAAATTGGGAATGTATCTTCTTTATGATGTAGCGCATAACATTGCGAAGCATGAAAAATACAGAGTAGACGGAAAAGAAAAGATTCTTTTAGTACATCGTAAAGGGGCAACACGTTCTTTTCCAAAAGGACATCCAGATCTTCGAGGGTTGTACAAAGAAACAGGTCAGCCAGTCCTACTTCCAGGAGACATGAAAAGAGGCTCGTACATACTTGTTGGTAATGAGAAATCGCTTTCGGAAACATTTGGCAGCGTTGCGCATGGGGCAGGAAGGCTTCTCAGTAGGCACAAAGCGGTAAAAACACTTACTTTAGAACACGTACAAAAGGAAATGGACGAAAAGAACATAATACTACATGCAAAAACGAGACGCATTATTATGGAAGAAGCGCCAGAAGCTTACAAAGATGTTAATGAAGTGGTAAAACCTATAATAGGAGAGCAACTTGCTACACTTGTGGCACATTCCGAACCACTCCTTGTGCTAAAAGGATAGTTTTAAGGCTCTATTCAAATTTGAAAAAAAGAACAGCAAAGAAAAGTGTTATGACAGAAATTGTAATAAGCACATAGAAATTTGGTAGAACCGCTGTTACCCCTAATCCCTTTGTAATGATCTTATTAAACCCATTTATCGCCCAGTATTGGGGAGTAAATCGAGCGATATTTTGCATAAGTTCTGGAACAATTTCAATAGGCCACCATGCCCCACCAAGCATGCTTGTTACGATTGAAAGAAGCACAGCCAATGCACCTGCCTGTGCAGAGGTCCGCACAAAAACTGAAATGAGAGTCCCGAGTCCGGTGACTGAAAGAACGTAACTTACTGTTAGAAGTAGAACTCCAATAGGTGAATTTCCCCAGTTTACTTTCAGAAAAAACTGGCCGAAAAAAATAAGAATCAGGAACTGGATAAAACCAACTGAGAAAAACCCAGACATTTTTCCTAAAATTATCGAGAATTTACTTGTAGGTGTTGTCAGAAGCCTTGCAAGTGTTCTATTATGCCTTTCCTGTACCATTGCAGCCCCTGCAAAGAATACGCCCATCATGACAAACATTACAGCAAATCCAGGGGAAGATGCATTCATTCCAGCAGGTAGTTGTTCATTTCTTTTTTCTACTGATAGAACGGTGTACTCCACACGAACAGAAGGCAGGGGTTCAAAAAATTTATCAGCTTTTTGAAATGCATCGCGCCATATCTTTTCTTCTTCGCTTTCTGAAATTATTTTTCTCTCTTTGAGTTTCTCAAGTGTAAAATTTGCTGAGAGTGCATCAATGGATACTCTATTTGCAGTTTTTGTTATAAGTTCATCCAGAAAGTACGAGAAATTTTTTTCCGATTTTAAAATCTTAATTGTTACGGCTTTGCCGTTCACAAGTTTCTCTGAAAAATCTTCAGGCACAATTAACCCAGAAAAAAGTTTGGATTCTTTTACAAGATTCCCCATTTTATCTTCATCGTTTTCTTCTATAATTTCAATAGCCTTTTCCTTTTTTAACGTTTCTCTGAACATTTCTCCGTAGATTCCTCTGTCATTGTTGAGAAAACCAACAGGAATTTTTACATTTTTACTCTGCGGAGTGCTTATAGCCCCGATAAGGATGGTCCATATGATTGGCATCAGAATAAGCCAGATGAGTGTGCCCTTATCACGGACCACTAACTTTAAAGAATGAAGTGCTATTTGAATTACTTTTTTAATCATCTCTATATCTCTCTCAGTTTTAGTCTGAAAACACCAACAAAAAAGAAAATTCCCGCCATAGCAAGAAGGACAAGTGCCTCTGGAAGAATTGAAATAACTCCTCCTTCATTGTACATAAGAGTAAAAAATCCGTCCATTGCCCACCTATTTGGCGTAAACCTGCTCGCTATGTTCATCCACTTGGGAAAGACAAATACTGGCCACATTGCTCCTCCAAGAAATCCAAAGATCATTGACAGTGCAGGTCCTATATTTCCAATTTGTTCCTCGCTTTTTGTAAAAGAAGCTAAAAGTGTTGAAAGACCCGAGAAAGCCAATACAGCAGAAAAAACCATGATGACAATACCCAGAACAGAATTTCCCCAGTTTACCCTATAAAATATACTGGTAAATATTATAATGAGGACAAATTGAAAAAGAGCAATAAGAAAAATGCCAAAGAGTTTTCCGCCGATGACTTCCCAGTTAGCCACAGGAGAAGCTTTAATCCTGCTAAATGTTCCAAGTCTTCTTTCCGCAAAAATTGTTTCCGCCCCGGCATTTGTTGCAAACAATAGATACATAATTCCTATCCCGATTGCATAATATTCCATCGGAATAGGATTTTTTGTAGTCCTTTTCTCTGTTTCCCTATTTACTGAAATGAGGTCCTTTTTATTTTCTATCTCTGAAAGCCACATCGGAATTAATTTCTGGATTTCCCCGGAACTTACAAGGTTTTCTGTCTTTAAAAATCCAAGGGACGTTTCTAAAATGGCTCTTCTCTTTAAGATCTCAAAGGTAAAGGACTCAACAATATTTTTAACGACACCTGCCTTAATGGATTGTTCAGGGGCACCATATACCTCTATTTGAGCATTTTCCCCTTTTATAATTGACTCAGAAAATCCTTTTCTAAAAATGATACCAGCTGCAATTTTCTCGTCATTTATATCCTTTTTTACCTTTTCTTCATTTTCTAAAAAATTTATTTTAATCATGTCTTTTAGCTCGTTGGAACCAAAAACATCATCTATCAGAATTTTTGAAAATTCTCCTTCATCTTCATCAAAAACAGCTATATCTATTGTAAAAGGTTTACTTGCCCATAAGGGCTGGAAAACGATGCCCAATACAAAGATTAAGATTAATGGCATAACAAGTAACATAATAAAAGAGGCAAGGTCTCTTGACCTTATTCTTACATCTTTCAGTCCGATAAGGAATATCTTTCGCATACTAATCTCTCAATTCTTTTCCTGTAAGATGCAGGAAAACACTTTCAAGATTTGGTTCTTTAACCTCGATTGATTTAACCTTAATGTTTTTGTCGGCAAGAAGTTCCAATATTTTTGTTAGAATTTCTCTTCCGTGTAAAGTTAATATCTCGATTGATTTGTCCATTATCTGTATTTCGCTTACTCCAGGCACTTTCTTGATTATTTCCTTAAAATCTTCCGGCACTGTGTCTATTGTTGCAATTTTTAGAGAATCCCTTTCGCCAACAAGAAGCCGTAATTCATTTTTGGTTCCAAGTGCAATAATTTTTCCTGCATCCATAATAGCAACCCGATTGCATAAAAATTCAACTTCCTCCATATAATGGCTTGTGTAGAGAATTGTAAGACCATTTTTATTCAATTCCTTCAATGTCTCGAGGATATTTGTTCTTGATTGAGGATCCACTCCAACTGTTGGTTCATCCAGCATGAGAAGTTCTGGGGAAGGAAGCAGTCCTACTGCAATATTTATTCTTCTCTTCATGCCTCCGGAATATTTTTTGATTGCATCTTTGCTTCTCTCGGTTAATCCAACGATTTGGAGAACTTCATCTACCTTCTCGTTAAGCTTTTTTCCAGCGAGGCCATACATTTCTCCCCAGAAAATGAGATTTTCTTTTGCGGAAAGCGTGGGATACAATGCAATCTCCTGTGGAACAACGCCTATTCTTTTTTTTACCTCCATTGATTCTTTTACGATAGATTTTCCTTCTATAACAGCATCGCCTGAAGTAGGATAAATTAAGCACGAAAGCATTGAAACAGTTGTTGTTTTTCCTGCTCCATTTGGCCCAAGAAGTCCAAAAATTTCTCCTTTTTTTATTTCAAAACATACATCATCTACTACCTTTCTTCCGTCATAAATCTTTGTAAGCCCCCTTACTTCAACAATGTTCATAATCCCCTCCTGTAATTTTTATGACTATAGACAGTTAAAAAAATCAAAGTACAATATTCCCCCAATTAAATGGTTATAAATCTAGTTTTTAATTTTACTTTAGATACAATGCTGTGTCAAGGATAAAAATAAAATTTCTTTATTTAATTCTTATCTGAATTCCACTTTATTTTTATGTGTTACCCTTATACTCCAGATTGTTGTAAAGTGCTCTACAATTCAATATTTTTTCTGAATATAACCGCTTCATTTTTCCCCTGACATTTCTCATCATAGCAAGAAAACCCACGTTATTGAATCTGACTTAACAATTTATGAGAGTTTTTATTAAAAAAATAGTATTCAGTCATGTCCAATCATACATAAAGTAAGATTGCAAAATAATGTGCTATGCTGCCGCCGAGAACGAATAAATGCCATATGGCGTGATGAAATGGAATCTTTTTCCCTAAATAAAATATAGTACCTAAACTGTAAAATAATCCGCCAACGATAAGCAACTGAATACCGCCGGCTGGCACAGATTTCATTAAAGGCTTAATGAAAACAACAATAAGCCAACCCATCAGTAAATAAAGAATTGTAGATAGAATTTTGAATTTATTAACAAAAAATATTTTTAGTATTATCCCTGCCGCTGCAATACACCAGATACATATAAATACACTCTTTCCCCTCACTCCCTGCAGCGCTATTAATGTAAAAGGGGTGTAAGTTCCGGCAATCAGAAGGTAGATTGCAAAGTGATCAATCATTTTTGCTATTTTCTTTTTCCCATCTGACCGCACACTATGATACAAAAAAGACGCCCCGTATAATACAACCAGGCTGCCTCCGTATATGCAAAAACTTGCTATTCGCAGGTTATTTCCATTCTGTACTGCGAAAAATATGAGAACAATTAGGCCAACAATACTCAGGCACAAGCCAATAAAATGAGTGATACTATTCAGAACTTCTTCGTCTTTTACAAATTTGATAAAATTTTTCATATCCATAGATACAATACTTATATTTGAAAAATATACAATAAAATTTTAATTGATATCGTCGTAGATTTTTTAATTTCAAGTGCAGAATGGTAATTTTAAATGAATAAATAGTCTTAACTCTTGACTAAAATGTATTTTTTTATAAACTATTAGCAGTCAAACTAAAGGAGTGCTAATTTAAAAATTGATGGAGGCATAATGGAAAAGAAAAGAAATATTTCGGCAAAAGATGCACATAAACCGGGGAAAGAGAAGTTAGACGAACTCATAAACGCATTAAGTGAGAAAAATGCCGAAATAGAAAAACTGCAAAACGAACTTGAAAATTTAAAGATCGAAAGCGTAAAAATAGAGGAGCAGAAAAATGCCGAAATAGAAAAATTAAGAAAAGGACTTGAAGATTTAAAGCTAGAGATAGTTAAAATACAAGAACACTTCGATAAAGGCAGAAAAACGCTTTCAAAACAAGCTGAACAACAAATAATGCAAGAAAAAAAGCAACTAATGCAAGATTTATTAGAAATATTTGATAATTTTGAAAGAGCACTTAATATATCAGATAGGAATGACAGGTCCGGCACAAAAGAAGGCGTGAAACTTATTCATACCCAGATTCAACAATTCCTAAACCAGCATGGGATTAAGGAGATGGATCTCAAAGGTAAAAAATTCGACCCTGCTTTATGCGAAATAGGAAAAATTACTGAAGCTGACGAAGAAACCGATACTATAATAGAAGTACTTCGCAAGGGCTATTACTTAAATGACGAAATTCTTCGTACAGCAATGGTAGAAGTTGCTGTACCTAAAAATAAAACAATTAAAGGAGGTAACTGATATGGGAAGAATTATTGGTATTGATCTTGGAACTAGTAATTCAGCTGCGGCGGCAATGGTGGGAAATAAGCCAACTATCATACCTGCAGCTGAAGGCCCTTCTGTTGGAGGGAAGACAGTGCCGTCAGTTGTTGCATTTACAAAGGATGGCCAGGTTCTTGTCGGAGAACCAGCAAGAAGACAAGCAGCCATTAATACTGAAGGAACCATTACCGGCATCAAAAGGGTAATGGGAGCTAAAACAAAGGTTAAAGCTTTAGACAAAGAATATACGCCTGAGCAAATTTCAGCATTTATATTGCAAAAAATAAAAAAAGATGCTGAAGCATTTCTTGGCGAAAAAGTAGAAAAAGCAGTTATTACTGTGCCGGCTTATTTCAATGACGATCAGCGGCAGGCAACAAAAAATGCAGGAGAAATTGCAGGATTAGAGGTGGTACGACTTGTGAATGAACCGACAGCTGCTGCATTTGCCTATGGTATCGACAGATCCGATAAAGAATTAAAAATTCTTGTTTTTGACTTCGGCGGAGGCACATTAGATGTTACAATTATGGACTTCGGCGGAGGCGTCTTCCAGGTAAAATCTACAGCCGGGAATACACAACTTGGCGGAAGAGATATGGATGAAGCATTAGTCAATTATATTAGTGATGAATTTAAAAAAGAGAATGGCATTGATCTTCGCAATGATAAAATGGCAACACAGCGTATCAGGGAATCCGCAGAAAAAGCTAAAATCGAACTCTCTTCTGTACTTGAAACTCAGATTAACCTGCCATTCATTACAGCAGATGCAGCAGGACCAAAGCATCTTGTGATGAACATTACCCGTGCTAAATTAGAATCACTTGTTGACCCAATAATAAAAAAATGCAGCGGCCCATTAGAGAACGCGATAAAAGATGCAAAGCTTACTCCACACCAAATTGACAAAATTATACTTGTAGGCGGACCTACCCGTATGCCTATTGTGCAGCGCTTTATAACCGACTACATTGGAAGAAAGCCAGAAATGGGTATCGATCCAATGGAGTGCGTAGCAAACGGAGCAGCGATCCAGGCTGGCATTATTGAAGGAAACGTAAAAAATGTCGTACTAGTTGATGTCGTTCCTCTTTCACTCGGTATCGAGACGCTAGGCGGTGTGTTCACAAAGATGATCGAACGAAACAGCTCCATTCCTACTAAAAAAACACAAATCTTTACAACCGCAGCGCCTAACCAAACCCAGGTCGAAATACATGTTCTCCAGGGCGAGCGGTCACTTGCAAAAAACAATCTTTCTTTGGGCAGATTTATTCTTGACGGAATCCCATCAGCACCCCGCGGAGTACCACAAATAGAGGTAACATATAATGTTGATGAAAATGGAATTCTTCATGTTACAGCAAAAGACAAGGCAACCGAGAAGGAACAGCATATTACTGTAACAAATACAAATAAGCTTTCCGACGAAGAAGTGAAACGAATGAAACAGGATGCAGAAAAATTTGCCGAAGAAGACAGAAAGCAGGCTGAAGAAATTGAGCTTAAAAATAAGGCAGATCAATTAGTTTACAGCGGAAGAAAATTTATACAAGATTACGGGGAAAAAATTAAACCAGAAGACAAAACAACCCTCGAAAATGATTTAAATGATCTTGAAAAAGCAGTAAAAGAAGGAAATATTGATAATATAAAAGAAGCAACGGATAGAGTAAATAGCACAATGGAAAAAATTGGGAC
>JAUXIC010000043.1 GCA_030621215.1 Caldisericota bacterium | reverse complement strand
TACCCGCATAGCAAGGATGGCCCCATTCTGAGGATGATTTTCTCTGCCAAGGAAATTGCCCATATCATGCATCCATCCAGCAATGGCGGCGAGTTCAGCTTCTCGTTTTGGGAACCCTGTTTCCTTTAATATCTTAAAAGCAAGATCTGCTGCTATGCCAACATGCCTGAATCCATGTTCAGTATACCCTATTTCACCAAGATAGTCGTCTGCTTTTTTAATATATATTTTCACTTTTTCGTTATTTTTTACATCTTTAAGATAAATTCTCATTTTCTCTCCAGAAAATCTTTTAATTTATCGAAATCCTCTTTCAATGTACCTTTCAAAGCTCCATGATAAAGAACAGCAGCAGGATGGTACATAGGCATAAATGTAAAGCCATCTTTTTTAATAACAGTTCCGTGTATCCTGCCAATGCTAAGCTCCGGAGAAATCAAAGTTTTAAGAGGCGTATTCCCTAACGTGCAGATTACTTCTGGCTGCACAAGAGCGATCTGCGCTACAAGGTACGGTTTACAGGCATCTACTTCTGATACAAGCGGGACTCTGTTATTTGGCGGACGGCATTTTACAATGTTTCCAATAAACACATCTTCTCTTCGAAGATTGATACCTGCCAGCAGCTCATCCAAAAATTTACCTGCAGCCCCAACAAATGGGCGTCCTGTTAAATCTTCCTGTTTACCAGGACCTTCGCCGATAAAAAAAATACGGGCATTTATAGATCCTTCGCCGGGTACAGGCATCGTTCTTGTCTTACAAAGAGAACACTTGTTGCAGTCACTTATGTTGTTGGAGATCTCGTCAAAAAGTTTATTATTCATTCTGCAGATCCCCCACAAGTACTTTTCCTCTCTCACTTGAGGAAATATCCCTGGCAAACTCCAAAAATTCATCAAATTGAACTGACTCCACTTCCTGCATAAGCGCTTTTATACTCTTTACTTTTCCCTGGAACATGCCCTGTACGCCATTTCTTTGCATACGCCCGCTGCTGCTTTCCAGCCCAAGAACTAAATTCCCAAGAATATACTCTCTAACATCCTGGAATTCTTCCCTTGACAGCCCTTTCGCCCGAATATTATCAATCTCTTTGTTTATGATATTTTCTACTTTTCCAATATTTTCTGGGAGTGCCGAAGCATAAATAACCGTCCCGCCAGTATCGGAAAAACTCACCGGATATGCATAAACGGTATAAACAAGCCCGGATTTTTCCCTCAGTTTTTGAAAAAGCCTGGAAGACATATTGCCTCCCAGGATCGTCGTGTACATAGACTGGAGCATACTGCGCCTGTTAAATGATTTTTCTCCTTTAAAAGTAATGGCAAGATGGACCTGCGCTCCATCCTTTTTAAGTAACCTCTTCCGAAAAGAAAAAACAGGCGGGTCGCTAAAAGTATCAATTCCGCTCCCGCCATGCATGTTAGAGAAATATTCTTCTATATAATTGCTCATCGTTTTTTTATCGATATCCCCAACAACAGAAACAAAAATATTCTCCTTGCTAAACGAATTATTGAACCACCGCAGTATATCTGAACGTTTTAAGCTTTTTACGGTTTTTTTCTCCCCAAGAGGATTATTAGCTATGGAGTTATCGCCCCATATAGATCTCAGCGCCTCCGCCTGGGCTATATCCTGCGGTGTATCATAATATTCATTGATTTCTTCCATTATTACTGCTCTTTCTCTATCTAAAAGAGTTTTATCAAAAAGAGGATTAATTAAAATATCTGATAGAATATCAAACCCTTTCTCGGCATGCCTGCTAAGAAGCTTTGTATAAAAAAGAGAATATTCCGAAGATGTGTAAGCGTTCAATCCGCCACCGAGCCGCTCTATTTCGTGTGATACCTGAAACGATGTACGCCTTTTAGTGCCCTTAAAAACTGCGTGTTCAATAAAATGAGCTATGCCCAGCTCATTTTTCCTTTCGTAGCGGCTTCCAGATTTTACAAACACACCGATTATTACGGAAGGAAAGGATTTATTTTCTTCAATAAAATATCGTATGCCGCTTGAAGTTTTATCTATAGAAAAATATTCTTTACTCTTTGTCATTCCCTTTTTTGAGACGAGTTTTCCTCTAATCCCTTCCTTGTAAGTTGAATCTTGCCATTTGGTTCCACTTTCATCACTCTTACCTTTACCTCATCTCCGACTTTGATCTCTTTTTTAATATCTTTTACAAATTTATCTGACAGTTGAGAAACATGGAGAAGTCCCACCGAATTTGGCAGAATCTGTACAAAAGCACCAAAATCCTTAATATCCACCACTTTACCGGTGTATATTTTATTCGCCTCAGGTTCTTCAAGTAAACCAATTATTTGAGCTTTTATCTGCTCGCCTATCTCTGTATCGGGAGCACTCACATACACTGTCCCATCAGCTTCGATATTAATATCCGCCTCTGTTTCCCCGATGATGCCTTTAATTGTTTTGCCGCCAGGACCTATAAGCAGCCCTATTTTATCCGGGCTGATTTTCATCGTAAAAATGCGCGGTGCATATGGAGAAATTTCTTCCCTTGGTCTGGGAAGAACACTCAGCATCTTCTCTAATATAAAAAGTCTTGCATCTTTTGCCTGGTTTAAAGCTTCCTTTAAAATTTCAAGTTTAATGCCTTTTAATTTAATATCCATTTGAAGTGCAGTTATTCCATCATTAGTTCCAGTAACCTTAAAATCCATATCTCCAAAATGATCTTCCGCTCCCTGGATATCAGTAAGAATGGCATACCGTTCTCCATCGCTTACAAGGCCCATTGCAATACCTGCAACAGCCTTTTTGATGGGAACACCCGCATCCATAAGTGCAAGAGTGGATCCACAAGTAGCTGCCATCGAAGAAGAACCATTCGATTCAAGCACCTCGGAAATAACCCTTATTGTATACGGAAACTCTTCTTCAGAAGGCAGTACCGGCAATAAAGCTTTTTCAGCAAGTGCACCATGGCCAATTTCTCTCCTGCTGGGTCCTCTCATAGGCCTTACTTCACCTACCGAAAATGATGGGAAATTATAGTAATGCATATATCGTTTTTTAAATTCCGGTTCAAGAGATTCTATAAGCTGCCCTGCCCCCTGCGCACCAAGTGTTGCAATAGATAAGACCTGCGTTTGCCCTCTTGTGAAGAGCCCGTTGCCATGTGTATGCTTCAACAATCCTACCTCTACATTTATATCTCGTATTTCGCTGAACTTTCTACCGTCTACCCTTATTCCTTCCAGCGTACGTTTTCTCAAGTATTTATCTAAAAGGTCGTCAAAAATATAGTTGATATCCGCTTCCTTTTCGGGATTTTTTTCTAACGCTTCCTTTATAGTTTCTTCTTTTATATCATCCAGAGCTCTTTCCCTTTGAAGTTTTTCGGTGCTCTGTAAAACAGTATCAATCTTAGAAAGGAATAAAGGAGTAATAGCTTCTTTCAAAAACTCATCAACTGTAATTTCAGCTACTGTAATTTTCTCTTTCCCTGCCTCTTCTCTCAAATCTTCCTGAATGAGAGCAAGTTTTTTAATCTCAGGAATTGCAAGTTCTATTGCAGAAATCATCTGGTCTTCTGAAATCTCATTTGCTCCAGCTTCGACCATCAAAAGAGCATCTTTTGTTCCGGCAATGCTTAAATTTAAATCGCTTTCTTTCAATTCACTTTCTGATGGATTTACCACAAATTTACCGTCAATAAAACCAACTTTAACAGCACCCACGGCTTCGGTAAATGGTTCATCTGAAATAAGCGATGCTGCTGAAGCAGCGTTAAGAGCAAGTATTTCCAGAGAAATCTCCCCACTGGAAGAAAGAACATACACAATAACTTGAATGGGCCTCCTGAACTGCTCAGGAAACATTGGACGCAATGCCCTGTCTATGAGCCTTGAACCAAGCGTTTCTTTCTCAGACGGCCTTCCTCCCCTCTTGAAAAATCCACCCGGAATTTTGCCTGCAGCGTACATTTTTTCCGAATATAACACAGTAAGCGGGAAAAAATTCATCGGCTCCGAAGATTCTTTTCCCATGGTAGATACTGCCAACACAACAGTTCCACCGCAAGAGGCAATCACTGCGCCACCTGCCTGCTTTGCTACTCTGCCTACTTCAAACCTAACGGTTTTCCCGCTAATTTCAATCTCTTTAGTTGTAATCATGTTATGTTCTCAACTTAAGATCCTTGACAATCTTATTGTATCTCTTTTTATCAACACTCTTCAGGTAATTTAGAAGCCTTCTCCGCTCGCCAACCATTTTAAACAAACCACGCCTTGAGGTATAATCTTGTTTGAATGTTTGCAGGTGTTTGGTAAGATTAGAAATTCTACTTGTAAGAAGTGCTATCTGAACCTCAGGAGAACCAGTGTCTCCATCCTGTCGTTGAAATCTTTTGATGATTTCTTCTTTCTCTTCTTTTGTAATCATAAATCCTCCTTTAATTATATATTTTCACTTTTATCGAAGGTTATCGTCGGAGCCTCGATATTCCTCGTCAAAAGTCAGACCTTATTATATACATTTATTAAAGTTATGCAAACGAAAATAAATCTTTGCTTCTTCTACATCTTGATGAATTTGTTCAATTAGATCCTGGGCCCTGTCAAATTCTTTTTCCTCGCGTATTTTCTTCAAGAAGTGCAGTTTCACATTGGCCCCATAAAGATTTTTCTTTATGTCTATAAAATATATTTCTACTTTTAGCTGATCATTTTTTTCAAATGTAGGGTTAAATCCCACATTTGTGACAGATTGAAAAAATTTACCCCCTGTTTCTGCAAGGGTGATATAAACTCCACCCGGCGGAAGCAATTTGCTTCCATTTTTATACTCAATATTTGCAGTAGGAAACCCGAGTAATCGCCCTACACCTTTCCCTTTTACCACATCCCCCGAAAGAAAGAACATGTATCCCAAAAAATCATTTGCCTTTTCTATTTCGCCATTCATAATAAGATGATGCACAAATGAGCTTGAAACTGTCTTGTCGCCAATATTAAACAAAGGAATAGAATATACATCTATGCCAAATGGTTTTGCAAGTTTTTTCAGGTACATCACATCGCCATTCCGCCTATAGCCAAACCTGAAATCTTCGCCTACAACAATGCCTTTTGTATTTAGTTGTTGAACAATTTCTTTTTTAAAAAATTCTTCAGGCGACAATTCCATAAATTTATTGCACATTTCTACGACATAAGCAGATTGTATGCCATTTTCCGTAAGAAGGAACAGTTTTTCTTCAAGAAGTGTGAGAAATTTTCTTTTAACTTCCTTTATCGGATAGCTATAAAAAGTGTAAACGAAAGGAGTCGCATTTTTGATCTTTGCAACCTTTATTGTTTCTTCAATGAGCAATTTATGGCCTCTATGCACGCCGTCAAACATACCTATTGTAACTACGGTGTCTTCTTTAACGTAATCACCATATTTATATATCTTCATTCAACACCTTTTCGGGATGTACTTTACCATCTCTATGCTTGCCAATGCCTATAAAAACTCCCTTTTCATCTCTGACGATAACTTTATCTACGTTAATATCCAATCCGTTCTTAAACCGGTCTGCTTCTTTTACAAAAAGCACAGGTAGATCAATTGCCTGATCGGCAGTCAAAAAACCTTTATCAAAATCACCGCTCTTAATTCTTCCAAAAGTAGCAGCATCGCTAATGCAGAATCTTCCAATAGAAAGCCGCGTAATGGCAGAGAGAGTAGCAAAAGTGCCTAATGCCCTTCCCATATCTCTTGCAATAGACCTCATATACGTCCCTTTAGAACAAGTAATATCAAGCACAAGTTTGTTGCTGTGAAAAGAAATAATAGACATTGTATGTATCTCTACCCTGCTGGACTTCTTTTCAATAACTTTCCCCTGCCGCGCGTATTTGTAAAAGCGCTTTCCTTTAAGTTTTTTTGCCGAATAGTCCGGAGGAATCTGCTCTATTGCACCAATGAATTGCCCCAGGACTCTTTTTATTTCTTCGACAGTCACTATAGAATCTTTTTGATTTATTATCCTGCCGGTGATATCGTCAGTATCCGTCTCAATACCAAATTGAATCTGTATTACATATCTTTTTTCATCCGTATCAATATAAGGAATAAAACGTGTCGCACTGTTCAGAGCAACAACCATAAGCCCCGTAGCCATGGGATCAAGTGTTCCTATATGGCCTGCCTTTTTTGCATTAAGGATTTTTTTCACTCTGCTTGTAACAGCAAAAGAAGTAAGCCCAAATGGTTTAGCAATTAATAAAATATTCTTTCCCAATACATCCATTATGCAATCCAACCTTTTCAAGTTTAAGCATTTTGATTTTATTCTCTATCCCGCCAGAAAATCCGCCAATTTCTCCATTACTTTTTACAACTCTGTGACATGGAATAATTATAGGAAGGGGATTGTTCCTCATAGCAGCGCCAACAAACCTGGCATATTTTTTGTTGCCAAAAACTGCAATGGAGATACCACCATAAGAAGAAACTTTGCCATATGGTATTTTTTGCACTTCTTTGAAGACTGGCATAAATTTTGAATAAAATAGAGGCACCTGATATTTCAGTGCGCTGGTATTTCCTTTCCAATATTCTTTAATACAAAAATTAAGTTTCCGGTTACTTTGAAATGCGCAATGATCAACAAACGTAATTTTTGATATAATTCCCGATTTCTCTTCTATCTCAAATAAAATACCGTAGAAATTAATACAATATACCACATCAGCCATTATTTGCAGGTTCAATAGTCACGCTTACAGATTCTGGCTGTACTATGGAAACCACAACAGTTTCAGATATGCCTTCGATTGCAACAGGTAATTCATATGTTCCATCAGTAATGCCGGTAGCGTCTACAACGGCAACAATGTCAAGAACATCAATAGCGTCAACGTCTTCCTTAAAACCGGAAACGATTACATCAATCTTCTCTGGATGAACCTTAGCCGCTAAATCATCGTCTGTTTTGACAATAACAGTTATGGTAAACTTTTCCCTTATAATAGGCTCTACTTCAATTTTTATTTTGCACCGGTCAACGCCAACAATATTCACTCCTTCCGGCACGATAAACAAAGGTTCAAATTCAGTAGATTTTGTAATATCACCTATATTTAAAACATCGGTAGTAATATAAGAAACTTCCGACAAAAACGCAAAATTACCTGATATAGAAATAACAGCTGGCTCTACTGAAATAGATTTTATCCCAAATCCTTTAAAAACAGCACCATTAAAATTGGGTACAACAGGTACTATTTTTGCAACAGTAACACTGCTCTGAGAAACTTTAACCATACAACTAATGGGACTAACCTGCACATCTGCTATTTTTTCTCCATCTTTTCCAAATATTTTTACAGGAAGAGTTAGGTTTGTTTCTTCCTTGATTCCCGTAAGGTCAATTTGAATAAATACTTCTTTGATACTGGCTAACACACTTTCAGGGCCAGTAATACTTGCTTTATCAGGAGTGACGATAGGTGTCCCGGGAAGAAAACCCTCTTCTGCTTCACCGCTAAATTTTACACCTATCGGCATAACAATTGTAGTCAGTTTTTCAAGGCTTACCCTCGCTTTTTCAGGAGCAACTTTTTCTATTGTCACTCCGGTAAGAGGAGATTTTGCATCAACATCTACATAATATTCACCAAATGTTTTGCCGGAAAGATCAATCAATGCAGTAAAATCCTGTTCTTTTAGGCCAAGGATTAATCTGCTTGGCCCTCCGGCGGTAAGATTTACATAATCTGTTTTACTTTTAATAACCACGCCGGGTTCCATATTTATCGCAACTACAGGCACCTTAAATGTACGCACCACAGTAGGGCCCTGCACGCCTGCCACATAGTACCATATCAAAATAGCAAGTATAATTGAAATAACCTTTACATTAAAAATTTTCATGAAAAATTTTTTCATTTTACTTGCGTATTTCCTCCTTTTCGGACCATGTCGGTTTTGCCATAACAAGCAACATGCCGCGGAGTTCTAATGGACTAAGATAACGGGTTAATTTTCCCTTTATTGCAAGAGAAATAATGCCAGTCTGCTCGGAAACAACTATTGACAAAGCATCTGTCTCTGCTGTTATACCTACAGCTGCCCTATGCCTTGTGCCAATTTCCTCTTTATCAAGCGATTCATCAAGAGAAAGAGGAAGTATACAACGCGCGGCCTCTATTCTCAGGTCTTTGATAATGACAGCGCCATCATGAAGAAATGTATTAGGATAAAAAATTGTATTAAGCAGCTCTGCCTTTACAAATGCTTTGATAGGAACACCTGTTTCTATATATTCCTGCAAAGGCGTGCTCCTCTCTATCACAATTAAAGCGCCCATTTTATTGAGAGACAAAAATTTTACACTTTTTACTATCTCGTCAACAATGCTTTGAAAATCTTCCATGCTGATGATCTCCATTTTTTCGCCAATAACAATTCCTTTTCCCAGTCCTGTAAACCATTTCCTTAACTCTGGCTGAAATACAACGACAAAAAGAATCGGAAGAAATGTCACGGAAAAACGAAGCAGGCCATTCATTACATAACCTACCGTAACAAGATGAGCCGAGTTGCTTATCTTTGCTAAAATTATCAAAGCAATAAAATAGACAGCGATACCCTCTGCAAGTTGCAACGTTCTGGTGTGCTGAATAGCACGAAACATAAAATAGATAGCCGTGCTCACTATTAGAATATCAACTATAGTAAGAGCCACGTACTTTGCGTTGAAGTTAGCAATCATAAAATTAATCATTTCATTCATTAGTATGTTTTACCAAAATTTTATATTTTTTGCAAGAATAAACACCTATAAAAATGCTCTTTCCTTTCAATAACTATGCCACATAAATGTGTGAACCTTGTTCGTCCTTTGTAACACGAAGTTCATAAGGGAAGCTTTCTTTAACTTCTGCGACATGAGTTATGATAAGAATTTTTTTGAATTCGGTTTTTATTGCATTAAGTTCTTCAAGCACATTTGCTCTGCCTGATTCGTCTTGACTGCCAAAACCTTCATCAATAATCAACATTTCCAGCGGCATTCCGGAAAGAGATGCCAGAAAAAGAGAAATGCCAATCCTTGTTGCAAGATTAATTCTAAACTGCTCTCCTCCGCTGAAAAGCGCATATCGCCTTCGTGTTCCTTTGTCGTATACTTCGATATCTAATGTATTTTTTTCTTCACCTTTCCTGGTTGCCTTCACTGTTCTAAGTTTTAACTGCATTGTCCCGCCGCTCATCTTTCTTAAAATTTCATTTGAAATATCTTCTATCTGCGGCACAACACTTCTGATAATAAGGCTTTGAATCCCTTCTTTTCCAAACATATCGACACAAACATCCAGAATACGTTCATCATCGTCCATCTTCGCCAGCTTAATCAACTTTTTATCAAGCTCACTTTTCTCTTCTTCAACTTTTTTACACTGCTCTTCAATGCGAATCATCCTGTCATGCTCACTATGATAGTGAAAAGATACATCTTTAAATTCCTTCTCGATAGAAATGTAGTTTCTATTTACATCGCCCAGATTTTCAATTTCTTCTGCTGTTTTCT